>CAITDH010000054.1 GCA_903891045.1 uncultured Desulfobulbaceae bacterium
GCCAGATATTTCAATCATGAAAAATATGCCATCGATAAATGCAATTTCTGCATCGATACCAGGCTTGCCGAGGGTAAAACTGAAACCGCCTGCGCAGCAGCCTGTCCAGCCAGGGTAAGAATTTTTGGGGATCTGAAAGACAAATCCACTGAGATCTATCGTTTACTCCATACACCTGACACCAAGATCTGGGTTTTACGTCCTGACACTGGAGCCTTACCCAATGTTTTTTATATGAACGCATAGACCAAACGATACTGAGAGAAATAAGGGGAAACAAGGAATCCAAACAACTCGCTGAGACAATTACAAAAACTCAGCAAGACCTTTCCTCTAATACTTGTCGATTTGTAGGAGAATAGGAGAAAACAAATGATGCAAAAAAAAATAAAAACTATTGTAGCTGTCCTGCTGGCAGGATCTTTTTTCCTTGCCACCCACTCAATAGCCGCTAAAGCGTACGACGAAGGGACTTATGGTCCCGAGGCCCCTATTACCTGGGATAAACCGACCAAGGTAACATTTAGTCATAAAGTACACACCATGGATTCAGGTCTGGCCTGCGATGCCTGCCACGATGGACTCTTTACCATGGAAGCCGGAGCAATTCTGGCCACCGGCAAAATGACCATGGCCGCAATGGCAGAAGGAAAATTCTGCGGCTCCTGCCACGATGGCAATACTGCATTTGCCACGAACACAAAATGCGCCTCCTGCCATAAGGATGTAAAAGAACTGACGCCAAAAGACCCCATCGTCTGGATCAACCCGGCCAAGGCAGTAGTTTTTTATCATAAGGCCCACACCGAAGGTTTGGGACTGGAATGCGACGCCTGCCATGACAGTATATTTGCCATGCAGAAAGGAGCAGCGGAGAAAGCAGGCAATTTTACCATGCAAGCCCTCTATGACGGCAAATACTGCGGAAAATGTCACGATGGCTCCACCGCATTTGCCTCGAATACCCGTTGCAACACCTGCCATATTGGCGTCAAAGGTTATAACCGGATGATGGGAAACAACGGCGCTCACGGAGCAACCCACAAGGACACAAAGGCTGGTCATTAAGACCCAAATGAAGACGTCACGGGGGACCATGACGGCAATTCGTCCAAACACCCCTTGTGAATGAAAACAAATCTGCAGGAGTAAAAAATGACAAACAAATCAATATCAGCCATATTTGCCGAGACAATGGAACCACGTCTGGCAACACCTGGCATGAACAGGGCGACGATCTTTTTTCTGATTGTGACCGTGGTTGGTCTCAGTTGCGGGGTACTCGCTTTTATTTTCGGTCATCATGTCATCTATCACAATACCCGCGAAATGCCATGGGGAATGCTGATCTCCACCTACGCCTTCTGGGCTATCACCTCAACCGGTTTATGTATCTATGCCGCCATGAGCCATGTCTTTGGCGGAACCCGAATGGGGATTGTCAGCAACCGTATGGTATGGATGTCTATTATCTGTATCATGGCCGCTTTTTCCACCATTGGTGTTGAAATTGCCAGCCCCCACAGAATGCTGATCTATAATATCCTCTCCCCCAACCCTACATCCAACATCTGGTGGATGGGCACACTTTATGGCCTGGCTGTAGGCTGCATGATCGTTGAATTTGCCGGAATCGTTACCGGACTTGCCAAGATTGCCCTGATCCTGGGTGTATTTGGCGCAATCGCCGAGGTGTTGGCCAACAGTTGCCTGGGCGGCGTCTTTGCCACCCTTCCTGCCCGCCCTTACTGGTATGGGGCGCAATTACCCATCTACTTTCTCACTGCCGCTTTTCTCTCTGGCGCAGCCGCAGCCGTCCTTTTTAATTTTCTTGCCTATAAGATCCGGGGAGAAAAGATGAGCCAGGCTGTTCAGCTCGCTGTAAAAAGTGCGGGCAAGGCCATGACCCTAGTGCTTATCCTCTATACCGTCGCCACCTTCTGGCGGCTGGTCAGTTTTTATGTAGGTGGTCCTGAACTTGGTAGAACTGCGGGAAATGCCTTGATCAGTGGCCCACTCTCCATTAACTTCTGGGTTATGGAGATCTGTATCGGCCTTCTTATTCCCATGATGCTGATCATCCTGTCACGACTTGAGAATGTCGGCATGATGGCCTTTGCCGGGTTTCTCGTTCTTGTTGGACAGTTCGTGGCCAGGTATGACCTGGTTGTCGCAGGCCAGATCGTTCCCCAAAATCTTGGCTGGGATAGCCTCCCATCCTATTTCAGCTACGTCCCCTCTATCTTTGAATTTGGGGTCATTGCTGGTGGTATCGGTGTTGTTGCCTTTGGCTTTCTTATGGGTGAACGGGTATTTGGCAAGACCTTCACCCAAAAAGAACATCATTGATGTTCTAAATTTCTTCTTTAAACATAAAAAAAGCCGCTCAAATGAGCGGCTTTTTTTATGGAGAATCTAATTATTATTCTGAATTCATTCCTCTTCTTTCCAGACTGTAGCTCCCAAGGCAGTCAATTTTTCCACCATCTGCTCATAACCACGCTCCAGATGATAGATTCGGGAGATCTCGGTTCTGCCCTTTGCAGCCAGACCTGCAATCACCAGCGACGAGCTCGCCCTCAGATCAGTTGCCATAACCGGTGCGCCATTAAAGCCAGCCCTGCCCACCCCTTTGACCACAGCAGTACGGCCATCGATGGTGATATCTGCCCCCATCCGATGCAACTCAGCCACATGCATGAACCTGTTTTCAAAGATCGTCTCATGAACCATCGATACCCCGTCACTCATGGCCATGAAGGCCATGAACTGGGCCTGCAGATCCGTTGGATATCCAGGATAAGGCATGGTGGTAATATCAACACCTTTGATCTGCCTTCCCCCTGTGGCATCCAACGTGATGGTGTTTTCCGTCTCCTTGACCTCCATCCCTGCTGCTCGCAACTTGTCCAGCAGGGATGGGAGATGCACAGGATTACAGTCAGTCACCGTGGCCTTTCCCCCAGTGGCAGCAACCGCAATCAGATAGGTACCCGCCTCAATCCGATCAGGGATGATCTCACTTTCAGCGGCATGCAATCTCTCAACCCCATGAATAGTCAGCCGATCCGTGTCACGCCCTTCAATCTCCGCACCCATGGCTATCAACATGTCAACAAGATTACCGATTTCAGGCTCTCGTGCCGCATTCTTGATGATCGTTGTTCCTTGAGCAAGCGCTGCGGCCATAACCAGATTTTCAGTACCGGTCACTGAGGGGACATCAAAATAGATGGTACATCCCTGCATCCGTCCATCAATCTCAGCATCAACATACCCCTGCTCCAGACGACAAGTCACCCCTAACTGCTCAAACCCCTTGATGTGAAAATTAATGGGCCTGGCCCCAATGGCACAGCCACCGGGCAGAGAGACCTTTGCCTTCCCCAGACGGGCCAGAAGCGGCCCTAACACCAGAACCGAGGCCCGCATGGTTTTCACCAGTTCATAAGAAGCCTCGGAATAGGTCAGATTGGTCGAATCGATCCTCAGAGTTGCACCTTGCCTTTCCCAGGTTATCCCCAGGGATTCAAGAAGACGAAGAATCGTTCGGGTGTCACGAAGATCGGGGACATTGGTCAGGGTATGAACCCCTTCCGCCAAGAGGGTTGCGGCAATAAGAGGCAGGGCTGCGTTCTTGGCGCCACTGATCCGTACCGTGCCATAGAGAGGCCTTCCGCCTTCAATAATGAGTTTTTCCATCTATCTATTCATCTCCATTCTTATGTCATCATCTTGGCATGCAAGACCCTGTCCCGGCCGCTATAATCCTGCAACACCTCAACCCGCTCAAAGGTTTGCACACCATCATCACTGGTAAAAAGCTGCATGACTGCCGGCCCCTGATTTGCACCAATCTCCATAAAAAATTCACCACCGGGCCTCAGCACCAGGGGCAAAGTTGTGCGTATTCGTTGAATAATATCCAGGCCACCGACGCCACCATTGAGCGCCATGTGCGGCTCAAAACACGCCACCTCTGGTTGCAATCCATCTCGCAGCTCCTGTTCACTCACATAGGGAGGATTAGAAACCACCAAGGAAAAATGGGGGTGGGGGACAAAGGCACTGAGCAGGTCTGCCTGCACCAGGGCAAGGCGATCAGTGACCTGATGCCTTGTCGCGTTCTTCCGGGCAACCTGTAAGGCTTGCGCCGAAAGGTCAACGGCTGTCACCATTTGTCCCATTTCAAGAGCGAGGATGATCCCAATAACCCCGCTGCCACAACAAAGATCAAGAACAGGGCCAAGTTGCCATTGCCCGTTTCTCGTTGCAGCAAAGACAGCCTCCAAAAGAAACTCAGTCTCAGGTCTCGGGATAAGGACTGCCGGAGTTACCCAAAAAGGGAGGGACCAAAACTCCTTTTCACCCAGGATATAGGCTGTGGGCTCATGTCCGGCCCGACGCGCCAGCAGGGTTAGAAACTCCCGTTCCTGTCGTTCATCCACTTCAACTCTTGCCGCCAGAAACAACCCAGCTCTATTTTTTCCAAGGCAGAAGCCCAAAAGCAGTTCAACCTCAAGGGCAGCTTGATCGACACCTGCCACTTCAAGCTGACTGACTCCAAAACGGACAAGATCAATGACACGCATGAAAAAAGGAAAGACAGAGATAAAAGAAATCAAGACAGAAGAGAACCAGCAGAGAACTTAGGAACCGTAACGAAATAACTGTTACATCCCTGACCATTTCGTTACGACTCCTAAAGCCGTTCTTGCCATATAAATGTAACAGTTATTTTATTCCAACAACTTAATTCAGAGAGTAAACACCTACTCTAGTTCTTTTAACTTTTCCGCCTGATCATGACTGATCAACGGATCAATAACCTCATCCAGTTTGCCATCCATAATCGAATCAAGTCGGTACAGGGTGAGATTAATGCGATGATCCGTCAGGCGCCCCTGAGGGAAGTTATAGGTGCGGATACGCTCACTGCGATCACCACTGCCAACCTGGGTTTTGCGATCCTGGGAGATCTTATCATGATGGGCCTGCTGTACCTGATCAAACAACCTGGCCCGCAACACCGTCAAAGCCTTGGCCTTATTTTTGTGCTGAGACTTCTCATCCTGACAGATAACCACCAGGCCTGTTGGCAAATGGGTTACCCGTACCGCCGAATCAGTTGTATTCACACTCTGTCCACCAGGCCCGGAGGAACGAAAGACATCAAATTTCAGCTCATTCATCTTGATATCCACTTCCACCTCATCGGCCTCAGGCAAAATGGCAACAGTCACTGCCGAGGTATGAATACGCCCCTGAGTCTCAGTCTCCGGAACCCGCTGCACCCGATGGGTGCCGCTCTCATACTTCATCTTGGAATAAACCTGCTCGCCACTAATCAGGGAGATAATCTCTTTGAACCCACCTGTTCCCAAAGGGCTGGAGGCCATCACCTCCATCTTCCAACCTTGAGACTCGGCAAAACGGGAATACATTCGATACAGATCACCCACAAAAAGTGCCGCTTCATCACCACCCGTCCCCGCGCGAATCTCCAGAAACGTATTGCGCTCATCATTGGGATCTTTTGGCAGCAACAAGAGACGAATATCATCTTGCAAGCCCTTTTCTTTCTCCTTCAACTCCTCGATCTCAACCCTTGCCATCTCTTGGATCTCTTCATCTTCATCACCCTGAAGAAGCAGCTTGTTATTCTCAACATCTATCCCTACCTGTTGATACTGCGTATAAAGGGTGTAAAGCTTGAGCAGATGCGCATGCTCTCTAGCCACCTTCTGATAAGCCTTCTGATCATTCATGAGCGATGGATCAGAAAGCCTACCCTCAAGATGGGCAACCTTTTCTTGCAGATCGTCAAACTTATCAAACATGGGATTCAAGAGGCAGGGTGAGTGATGCGTGAAGAAAATAAAAAGTCCACAACAATGTCATCCATTGCTGTGGACCTAAAATAACTAAAGGCAGATAATTCCGCCAGAATCAAGACTTCTTGCTTTCGAAATGCTTGGCGTAGCGCTTATTGAATTTATCAATACGTCCTGCCGTATCAAGAACCTTCTGTTTCCCCGTAAAAAATGGGTGACAGGCAGCACAAATTTCAACCTTCATCTCAGGCTGGACCGTACCAAGCTCTACTTCATTCCCACAGGCACATACCGCTTTTATTGTATAATATTTTGGATGGATATCTTTCTTCATAATTCCTTTCCCTCAGGAACAGGCCAAAGAGACTGTTCAGCTTATCTTTAATGACGCCCCAAAGTGCTCTTTTTCATGCAAACACTTCACAAAGACATCACAGCACATGATACAAATAAAAAAATTACTATAAATAAATAAGACAAGAATTTCAATAAAAAACTTAAATACCCGCATTACCCTCTTAAGCTCAAAACCAAATCTCAATCAGCCATCAATCAACTATTCATGGATTCAAAAAATTCCTTATTGGTTTTATGGTGTTTCATCTTGTCTATAAGAAACTCAACCCCATCAGCAGGATTCATGGAACCGAGCAACTTCCGCAGAATCCATATACGATTGAGAGTGTCCGCATCCAAAAGCAGATCCTCTTTACGGGTACCGGAGCGCTTGACATCAATGGCAGGGAAAATCCTCTTCTCAGCCATCTTCCGATCAAGCACCAGCTCCATATTCCCTGTTCCTTTAAACTCTTCAAAAATTACTTCATCCATCCGGCTTCCGGTCTCAACCAAGGCGGAGGCAATAATAGTCAGACTGCCTCCCTCCTCGATATTTCTGGCTGCCCCAAAAAAACGTTTTGGTTTCTGCAGGGCATTGGCCTCCACACCACCTGAGAGGATCTTGCCGCTGGAAGGAGTTACTGTATTATAGGCACGAGCCAGCCTGGTGATACTATCAAGAAGAATCACCACGTCTTTTTTGTGCTCCACCAGCCGTATTGCCTTCTCAAGGACCATCTCCGCTACCTGGATATGACGCTGAGGCGGCTCATCAAAGGTTGAGCTGACAACCTCAGCCGCCAGGACCGATCGAGCCATCTCGGTGACCTCTTCCGGTCGTTCATCAATGAGCAGGACTATCAGATAGACATCAGGGTGATTCTTGACGATAGAATTGGCAATCTTCTGCATCAAGACGGTCTTACCGGTGCGGGGCGGCGCCACAATCAGCCCCCGCTGCCCTTTGCCAATGGGGCACATCATATCGATAAGCCGCATGGAATAGTTATCAGGCTGCCATTCAAGATTTAATTTTTCATCAGGATGCAGTGGCGTCAGGTTGGCAAAAAGAGTCTTTGTCTTTGCGGCCTCAGGTGGATCAAAGTTGACAGTCTCGACCTTCAGCAGGGCAAAATAACGTTCCCCTTCCTTGGGCGCACGAACCAAGCCATCAATGGTATCACCGGTTCGCAGATTCAACCGCCGGATCTGCGATGGCGAGACATAAATATCATCCGGGCCTGGCAGGTAATTATAATCAGGGGCCCTTAGAAAACCAAAGCCATCAGGTAAGATCTCCAGAACTCCACCG
Source organism: uncultured Desulfobulbaceae bacterium (assembly GCA_903891045.1). Taxonomy (GTDB): domain Bacteria; phylum Desulfobacterota; class Desulfobulbia; order Desulfobulbales; family Desulfocapsaceae; genus UBA2270. The sequence continues at coordinate 7,486 of CAITDH010000054.1, forward strand.
CCACGAAGCTTACCATCTTCATCTGCCTGGGCCTGCAAAATAGCAAAAATAAGCTCCTGTTTACGCAAGGAACTCACTCCCTCAATCTTGAGCTTTTGACCAAGTTTTACCAACTCATCAATTTTCTTCAGCTTTAATTCTGCCAGGTTCATTAATCCTTTTCTCCTATTATGGGCTCCCACAGGGCAATGGGAAAAACAATCTTTGTCATCCAAGAGTTCTCCCCGATGACAAGAGAATCACAAAAAACCGCCCTTAATTGCAGATAGGGGTTATTGAAGTGATTTCACTTTTATTAATCTTGGGCAATTCACATCCCCTCAAGGAATGCTCACCCCTATAAGAACAACTACAAATCAGACTGATCGCAAACCAACCAATCTTCCGAAGTACTGAATCACCAAAAATCACCATTATAGGCGCTATTCGGTTCTATGCAGACACTTACAAAATGGCCAGATATGAAATATTTTTTATTTCTTAGTATTTATGATCTAAAGGATGGGACAGGGGCAAGGTTTGTACTGAAATAATTATTTTGAAGACTTTCTCTTTCTTTGCTCACAGCAACCAGTCACCAAACGTGACCTGTATGTAAGCATATATGGAACACAGTATTGTAAATAGATCGGACAAAGGCAGGATTTTTTTACTGATGCTTGCAAGTATATACGTACTTCAAAAAACCATGTCAACCTTTTTCACCAACTCAAGCCCACTTAAAGTAAAAAAATCAATTCAACCGCTCAAAAAGCTGGCCAGATGATAGATCTGCAGGATTGTCAGGGCCAAAGGACCGGAATTTTCGATCACCGAATCAGCCCGCAAGGCTTTTTCCTCAAGAGAAATCTGGGTGCTCAGAGCAGCCCTACTAGCCTCCAGGCTTACCAGGTCACGTCTGACAATACGTTGGACACAACACTCATGCCCTGCATAGACGACAACAATCCAATCGAAATCATCCTGCCAGCCGACCTCAAACAGCAAGGGTACCTCAACCA
>CAITDH010000055.1 GCA_903891045.1 uncultured Desulfobulbaceae bacterium
ACCCCAAAGCCCATTAATTTGGTAATGATCTCACTCGACTTGACACCCATACGATGGGCAAGGTCGGCGACGCTGATCGTCTCCAGAACTTTTATCCGTTTTTTGATGGCCTTCATCTCAACGGCAGGCTGGATCACTTTTCTCTCAATCCGGCCTCGGGATTTTTTTCCCCACTTACCAGACGCATTGCTATACTCATCACCAAAACGGGTAACCTGAACCTTCCCTCTTCCTTTCTGACCAAACTTGTCTGCCTTCCAAACCCCGCTTTTCTTTTGCTCCGCGTCATCTGTTTCAGTGCCGCGCTTCCCTTTTTTCTTGTCTTTGCTGGCATCAACCAGGGGCGCCACAGTTACAGCGGGTTTTCGTGTTGGAGTTTGCGGCTTATAAAGTCCACCGGTCACTGGTCGCTCGGGTCGTTCCGTTGAACGTTCATTTCTTTTTCGTGGTTTCTCGCCAACGGATGACTTCTCCCCGACAGATGGCTTTTCTTCAACTGGAATTTCAATATTCCCGACAACACGAGCCAGCCCTTTTCTCTCTGCCGGTTCGGTGCCTTCGGGAACCATACGTTTCTTCTCATTTCTAACAGGAAAAGACCTTGACTCTTTGTGCAATTCTTTATTCTGTTCCTTAAAGTCCACCACCACAGGAGCGGCAGATACTTGCACGCCTTTATCAGCCGGCACCTCATGAGCCTCAACAACCACATGTCCCACCTGTTCTCCAACAGGTTCTGAAACAGCTTCAATTTCAAGGACAGGAACAGAGGCAGGGACATCTTCTACAACAGGAGCGGCTTCTTGCACAACAGGAACCTCCTCCACTGCTTCAGCCTCTGGCACAATGGGCCTGCGTCGGATAACCGTTGTCCGACGCACTGCTGCTGGAGCTTCTTCAGCAACAACCTTTTTCCTGGCCTGTTCAGTTCTGGCAATCTGCAACACTGTAGTCCGGATTTTTTCGGCAATGTCATCTTCAACTGTTGAACTAGGCCCTTTAATATCATACCCATGTTCAAGCAGTTTCTCAGTTAACATCTTACTGCTCATGCCAGCCTCTTTGGCCAGCTCATAAATCCTTACCTTGCTCATCCTTTACTCCCGTCTATCTTTGCTGCAATGCTTTTTAACTCACTCAACTTTCCAAAGCCGAAGGATTCTTTTCCACCTTCAAGGCCCTTTTCCATCTTTTTTGCTGACTCAGAAAAGCTGCAAGACATTTCTCGTTATGACAACAATATGCCCCTCTTCCCGCTTTGTTTTTATACACATCCCGAACCGGTTTGTCCTCTTCCAGAACAAACCGATGCAAGGTTATTTTCAAAGCCTTTATCCTGCACACACAACACATACGAAAAGGTTGTGTCTGTTTTTTTTTACTTCTGCTGATCAGACTCATCCTCATCTTCAACTACCAAGTCCTCAGGCGTAGCCTCAGACGTATCTTCTGCCGCCTGATCCGTGACCGGATGACTTTCTTCTTCGGTCACTTTATCGACGTTTTGTTCAATTTCTTGTTCAACTTCGTTATCAACTCGTTTCATCTCAATAGGAGCGTCAGGATCCAGACCCAGGCTCTTTCTTGCCGACTGAATAAGATACACGGCCTGTTCATCACCAATGGCCCGCAGCACGGTCAGATCTTCAATGGCGGCATTAGCGAGCATGGCCGTCGACAGGATATTTCTGGAAAAGAGCTGATCGGCCAAGGCCTCTTCCACCCCACTCAGGGCAAGCAATGACTGATATCCTGGATCTTCGAGATTGGCGTAACGCTGTTCACTTTTCACATCAATCCGCCAGCCAAGAAGCTTGGCGGCAAGGCGCACATTCTGGCCCTGACGGCCAATGGCCAGCGACAGTTGATCATTCGGCACAATAACCAGAAGCGACCTTGCATCCTCATCCACCAGCACCATGTTCACCTGGGCAGGGGCAAGGGCATTGTAGGCATATTTAGCCGGGTCAGGACTCCAGGGCACAATATCCACCCGCTCTCCCTGCAACTCCTGCACAACATTCTGCACCCGCGATCCTTTCATGCCCACGCAGGCGCCAACCGGATCAACATCGGTTTCCGTTGAACTGACCGCGATCTTGGCCCGGAAGCCAGGATCACGACTCACCCCCATGATCTTGACGATTCCTTCAGCTATTTCCGGCACTTCCATCTCAAACAATTTAACCAGAAACTGGTCATGGGTCCTGGAAAGCAGAAGCTGCGCGTCCTTGGTACCTCGTCTGACATCAACCAGATACGCCCGGACGCGATCACCCTGTTTGAAAGACCTTTTAGGGATCTGCTGATCCTTAGGCAAAACCGCATCCGTACGGCCAAGATTGACGATCATATTGCCCCGCTCAAAACGTTGGACAATGCCGCTGACCACTTCTCCGATACGATCCTGGAACATCTCGTAAATAACATCACGCTCAGCATCCTTCATCTTATGGATAATAACCTGCTTTGCCGATTGGGCGGCAATTCGGCCCAGATCAGCAATATTATCCATCTTTTCGCCAAGCTCATCATTCAACTGCACATCAGGATCAAGCACCTGGGCGGTCGCAAGGTCGATTTCAGTCTGTTCGTCCATCACCTCTTCGACAACAGTACGAAACTGAAAAACCTCAACCTCACCATATTCTTCATTATATCGAACCTCGATCTCCCGCCTGCTGCCCAGTTTTTTCTTGGCGGCAGACAGAACAGCCTCTTCTATGGCCCCAATCAACAGCTTTCTATCAAAACCACGGTCTCTGCTGATCTGGTCGATTATGCGTTTTAAATCCGATAGCATTCTCTTACCCCATCGTTATAACTGACTCTTTTCTTAAAAGAGTCCTTCTATTCCTACAAAGATTGCAACCAAGAGGATGCAACCCACAATTATTTTTTCAAAGAGACAAACGAG
>CAITDH010000056.1 GCA_903891045.1 uncultured Desulfobulbaceae bacterium
GATACCTCTCCCCCAGAAAGAGATAGACGCGCGCCTCCTGCTCCGTCCCCCCTTGGGCAAGCCAGGCGGCAAGTTCGTTGCGTTTCATCAGGGCCATGATCAGTTGGCGTCCGCTCCTGCTGCTTGACGCACGCCTAAGCCAGTTGCCGGGACAGGCGAAGCCGGGACCTGCGTGCTCCCCGGTTTCTCACTCTGTTTCTCAATCTGCTTCTGATCCATGATCTTGTGCAAAATAGCCGGCAACGAGCCGGGTTGCAGGTACTCTTCTCCCATTCCGTGTTTAAAGATGAGCGCCGCCTGATCGCCGACCTCTTTCCAACTCAGGTTGTTGGGACGGGCTGCAACCAGCTCAAAAAGAAGCTGGTTGTAAGGATCATTGACAATGGCCTTGCCGGTACCCACCGTTGCCAGGATATCCACCTTATTGTGAAAAAACATGGCCAGTTCGGAATAGGCGCGGATCCCGCCACAGGAACCCAGACTCATGAACCGTTGTTTGCTGACCAGATCGGCGGGGACCACCGCCCCGGACTTCATCAACTCCTGCAGGGGATCAAGCAACTGTTCTTTGCGCCAATAACTATGGCCGCGCTGCACAAACATCTCATGGCCGCCCAGTAAAAACTGCTTGAGAAGCTGCTGCTGCTGGCCCGCATCGAAATAGACAACCACAGAATGAGAGATCTCAATCCCATTCATCACCTTCACCCAATCAACAACCAGAGGATACTTGCTCTGTAACTGATGAATCTGGCCCAGATTCTGCGACGGAGCGGCCAGCAGCGCCTTCAACTGCGCGGTTGCGGCACGCCCTTGCGCCGTATCTGTTGCCAGCAAGACAAAAGAATTGGAAACCCGCGGATGATAGCCATGAGCCATCAGATACTGACAGTTGGAATGAAAAGACTGGCTGCCATCGTCATCACCCTGAAAGACCGACAAACTGCTCAGTTTGCCATCCGCCTTCCACTGCGCAAAACCGGTCTTGACATACTGGTCAAGAGGGATGGTACCATACTCGGACATCATCAGCCTGATCCTCAGTTTATCGACCTCCCCGACCAGACGCGGATACTCCTGGATATAATATTGGAGAATAACCCGCAACTGGGTACTGAACACCGCATTCTTGTCACGAATCGCGGTCAGCATCTTGGCAATAAGATAGGTGCGGGTCTGCGGCTCGATGGTCTGGAGCAAGGTCATGAAGGTGGCAGAAAACAAAATCAGGCTGTTTTCATCGTGAAATGCCGATTCCGCTACCAGATCAAGGACCTGCTCCTGCTCCCGGACCTGAGCCGGAAAAAACACGGTGAGCTTCCCTTTCTGGGCCAGACTGATAATAAAATCAGAGACATGGGCATTCTGCGGATCAATGGTCTTGAGAAAGGTCAGAAGGTTCCCGCCAAAGCGGGCATTAATCCGTTCTTTCAATATCGGCACCAGAATATCACGAAAGGATGAGTCATACAGATCACTGCCCCGCGAGATCAGGATATAGGCATCGGCAGTGGTGCAGTCCTTTGCCACCTGCACCCGGGCGGATGAGGTGGCACGACGTAGCGCGGCAATGGCCGCCCCCCGGCTAGCGGCAAGACCGGCCGCGAATTCCCCCTGGAACCGGGCCTGCATCTTGGCATCCAGACGCTGAAAGATCTCCCACAAACGGCTGGCCGGACAGGACGACAGAACCTTGATCCCCACCTCCTGACCATTGGGCTCGGTAATATCGTGCAGATTATTCATCTTCCAGATCAGATGATCAGCGGCATCCGAAAAAGCCTGGAGCAACAGGCTTTTGTCCTTGGAATCATAAGAGAAATACAGCGATTCCTGGGCATCCTGCGATACAGCAAAAAATTTATTAATCCAGGAAAGAGAGCTTGCCGGCGTCACGCCCGGAAGCTGGAACAACGAACGGGCATTCCAGGCATCGGTATCAGATAGATGTCGAAGAGCATTCATACTCATCAAGGCCGATTCCGGAGTCATCCCGACGATCTTGCAGCTCTTTTCAGTGGCCCAGCACTGCTTTTCACTCATCTGCTCGATCAGCCGCAACCCCTTGTCAACCACATCCGCTGTTTGCCCCTCCACCTCAAGAAATGCCTTGAAGGCCCAGAGGGCGGGTTCTTTCAAAGATGCCAGCCGATCAATAAGGCCCAGCATTATAGACGGATGCAGGTTTTTCGCCTGCCCGATAGCTGACGCCACCCGGCTCGAGACAAAATTCAATCCACTCAGTTTCTTCAACAACTGCCAGGCCGCTTCAGCATCAACACCAGGAAGCGTGGCAAAATGTTCAAGCACAGCCAGATGCTCAAAGGTGATCTGGGCCTGAGGTAAACGGCGCAGGACATCGAATACCCCCTCAGCGGTCATGGAAGACAGACCACTAAACACCCTGAGTACCCGCATATTGGTATAACTCAAGCCCTTGACCAGTTCCTTGGCCTGGGCGAGTTGGTTCTCATCCATCTTCACCTTGGCCAGGATATCCATTGTCTGCACGACAGCATCATCCAAGGCCAGACTGCCATTGGCCTGACCACTGGCATCATTACTGCTCTTACCGCTTTTATCAGCAGAACCAGCAAGAATATCGGTCGGCCACGACACGAACAGAGTTAAGGCAACAACCAGAAACAATCCACAACCAGAGAGGAACTTCTTTAAATTTTGCATTTTCACTTCATCACTTTTATATTTACTTTTTCCTGGCATCAACTCATAACGTCCACTCATGCCTGTCCCTAAACAAAAAACAATACTAATCAATTCGCCATAAACTGTAAAAAAAATCCATGCGCCAGCATCCTCGCCAATTGGTCCCCTCTCTCTGCCTAATCATTGCCATGTTTCTGTGGGGAAGTTCTTTTATTGCCATGAAACTGGCCTTTCAGGATTATCATCCCATGGTCGTCATCTTTGGCAGAATGGTGGTTGCCTCACTGGCCTTCCTCTGTTTCCTGCCCCAATTTCAAACAATCCGTATCCGCAAACAGGATCGATATCTGCTTGTCATCATGGCGGTAAGCGAGCCCTGTCTCTATTTTTTCTTTGAGGCACTGGCCCTGCAGAATACCAGCGCCGCCCAGGCCTCCCTTATCACGACCATGCTGCCACTCCTGATTACCATTGCCTCAGTCTACTTTCTCGGAGAAAGATCATCGAGACAAACTATCATCGGCCTGTTTCTGGCCATGGCTGGGGCTATTACCCTCAGCCTCGGTGGAGAGGTAAACCAACAGGCTCCGGCACCCATTCTCGGTAATTTCTACGAATTTATGTCCATGATCTGCGCCACTGTCTATACCATTACCATCAAACGACTTACCATCCACTATCCAGCACTGTTTCTCACCGCAATCCAGGCCTGGATTGGAGCCCTCTTTTTCGCGCCATTCCTCATGCTGCCGCAAGTTCCGCTGCCACACTCCTTGCTTTTGGTACCCATGTCCGCCATTCTCTACCTTGGC
>CAITDH010000057.1 GCA_903891045.1 uncultured Desulfobulbaceae bacterium
GGTAGGATAAAAAATAATCAGGGTTTGCGATTTAGTTTGTCGTGGACAATCCTATCTGTATAGGAAAGATTTGAGTAAAGGAGGATTTGATTGGATATATATTATGCTCATTCTACAGACTCAGCAGATAAATCGGGCTGGCAAACGCTTTCAGATCATTTGATTGGTGTTGCTGAACAAGCAGAATCCTTTGCAGCTTTTTTTGAAGCCAAGGAATGGGGACGGAGCGCAGGGCTGGTGCATGATGCAGGCAAAGCAACAAATGCCTTCCAGCGCAGGCTTGAAGGTAATTCCGAGAGGGTGGATCATTCCACTTTCGGGGCATGTCTGGCCAGAGAAAGAGGAGGGCAATTGGGTTTGCTGTTGGCCTATGCTGTCGCTGGTCATCATGGCGGTCTTCCTGACGGCGGGGAGCAGGAGACACAGCTCCATTTCCGTTTGCAGTATGGTAAGGTTCCAAAGGATGTTGCGCTGTTACCGACAGTCGAGTTACCGAGTGATTTGTCCTTGCCCTTCAAGCTGTCTCGTGACCGGGCGGGGTTCTCCCTCTCTTTTTTTACGCGGATGATTTTTTCATGCCTGGTTGATGCGGACTTTCTGGATACCGAAGGGTTTTGTGCCCCGGATAAATCGCAGGGGCGCCCAGTGTCCGTTGGGCCAGAAATTTTCCCAGAGCTACTCCAAAAGCAAAATGCCTATCTGGAGTCAATGTGTCGAAAAGCTGAGCCAACCCCGGTTAATGTGTTGAGGCAATGGATTTTGTCACAGTGCAGAGAGAAGGCGAAGCTTCCGCAACAGGTTTTCTCTCTCACTGTGCCGACCGGCGGCGGCAAAACGTTATCTTCAATGACCTTTGCTTTAGAGCATCTTGTTCAACATGGCCTGCGCCGTGTGATCTATGCCATCCCCTTTACCTCGATCATTGAGCAGAATGCCAAGGTTTTTCAGGATATCTTGGGACGTGAGAATGTGTTGGAGCACCATTGTAATTTTAAGGAGCGTGACGACCCGGAAGAGGCGACATATAACCGGCGGCGGGGTCTGGCCACGGAGAATTGGGATATGCCGGTAGTGGTTACGACGAACGTACAGTTTTTCGAATCCCTGTTCAGCAACAAGACTTCACGTTGTCGCAAACTGCACAATATTGCCCGTAGCGTAATTGTGCTGGACGAGGCACAGGCCATCCCCACCGAATATCTGGAACCATGTCTTGCCGCATTACGTGAGTTGGTGGAGCACTATGGTTGTAGCGTTGTTCTGTGTACCGCCACCCAACCAGCCCTGGACGACAATAACAACTTGCGTATGGCGTTGCCAAAAATTGAAGAAATAGTCGATAACCCCACCAAACTCTTTGCGGATCTACGTCGCACTGAGGTGAGTTTTATCGGTCAAATAACCGATGATGAACTTGCCGAGCGTCTTGAAAAGGAAAAACAGGTTCTGTGTATCGTCACCACTAAGCCCCAGGCTAGAGTACTCTTTGAAAGACTCTCGACACAGAATGGCTTGTTTCATCTTTCCACCAACATGTATCCTCAGCACCGGCGGCGGGTTCTCGCCATTATCCGCCAAAGACTCAAAGAGGGGAGAACCTGCCGCGTGGTCTCGACTACCCTTGTTGAGGCTGGTGTGGATCTCGATTTTCCCGTGGTCTATCGAGCTATGGCCGGATTGGACTCTATTGTCCAAGCCGCTGGTCGCTGTAATCGGGAAGGGAGGATGAAGGATGGGCAATTGGGTAAAGTCTTCGTCTTTGAGTCGGAAAAACCAGTACGCATGCCTTGGATCAAGCGCTGTATTTCAAGGGCCGGTGAAACCTTGCGTAGCCTGCCGGATGCCGATCCCTTGGGGCTTGTGGCGATGCGGCATTATTTTGAACTGCTCTACGATGTCCAGGAGTTGGACAAGAAAGAGATTGTGAAGAGTTTGTTAAACCCAAAGCTGGGAAAAGAGCTGTATTTCCCGTTTAAGGAAGCGGCCCAGGCTTTTCGATTTATCGAAGAAGAGAGTATCGGTGTGGTGGTGGCGATTGAGCCGGAGGCCAAAGCGCTGGTGCAGGAGTTGCGTTATACGGAGTTCCCACGTGCCACTCTCAGGCGATTGCAGCAATACAGTGTGGCGCTTCGTATGAAAGAGTTTGCGACTCTGGATGCGGCAGGTGTGCTTGAGATAATTCACGAAGAGTTTCCGATTTTATGCAATGAGGCTACATATCGAGATGATGTCGGATTATGTGTGGAAGGTGGTGATGCCTGGAAGCCGGAATCACTTGTTATTTAAGATTTTCTTATAATAAAGGAGGGGACCTATGGCTTTTGGTATCAAGCTACGGGTTTGGGGCGATTATGCCTGCTTCACCAGACCGGAAATGAAGGTGGAACGCGTCTCCTACGACGTGATGACACCTTCGGCGGCGCGGGGAATTTTAGAGGCCATTCACTGGAAGCCCGCCATCCGCTGGGTGATTGACAAGATTCACGTGCAGCGGCCCATCAAGTTTGACAATGTTCGTCGTAATGAAGTCAGTTCCAAAATTCCCAAGCCCAATCCGGAAACGGCAATGCGCGACGGCAAGCGCCTCTATTTTCTAGTGGATGACGGCAGCAACCGGCAGCAACGGGCGACCACACTTTTGCGGGATGTGGAGTACGTCATCGAAGCCCATTTTGAGCTGACCGAACAAGCCGGTGCCGACGACAATGAAGGAAAACATCAGAGCATCTTTAACCGGCGTGCGAAAAACGGACAATTTTACCATCAGCCCTGCTTGGGCTGTCGGGAATTCCCGGCCTATTTCGAATTGTTGGAAGATGAGGTTCCGGCCTCACATTATGCGGGCCAGCAGCCAAAAGAGTTGGGCTATATGTTGCTGGATATCGATTTTGCCAATGACATGACCCCGTTGTTTTTCAAGGCTATCATGGAGGACGGCATCATCCGCCCGCCGTCGCCCCTCTCTACGGAGGTACGTTCATGATACTCCAAGCACTAAATAGTTATTACGAGCGCATGGCCAGCGACCCGGAATCAGGGATGTCTCCCTTTGGCACCAGTGTGGAGAATATCTCTTTTGCCTTGGTCCTTGCTGAGGAAGGCACACTGCGAGGGGTGGAAGATCTGCGGGAGCAGGATGGAAAGAATCTGCGACCGCGAAAGATGCCGGTCCCTGCGGCAGTGACCAGGACCTCCGGGGTCAAAGCAAACTTTCTATGGGATAAGGCGGCCTATCTCCTCGGAGCCGATTGCGACGGCCCCTCGGATCAAAACACCTTGCGGTTCAAGGCCTTCACGGAGTTGCTGCAATTGGTCGGGGCAGGGATAGAGGACCCCGGCTTTGCGGCGGTTCTCTATTTCATGCAGTCATGGCAAAGCGCGGAGAGCGAAGCGGTTATCGGGCGCTATCACCCTTGGGTGGATGTGTGTAATGCCAATCTTGTTTTCAGGCTGGATGGGGTGCCTGGATATATACACAACCGCTTGCCGGTGCAAAGGGAATGGCTCAGATACGGCCAGCAAGCAGCTGACGTGCCACAGGGCCAGTGCCTCATCACCGGCGAGAGAGACGTCTCACTGGCCCGTGTCCATACACCAATCAAGGGCGTACGCGGAGGACAGACGTCGGGTGGCTACATCGTTTCCTTCAACGCCTCGGCCTTTACATCCTATGGGCAGGACAAGGCTTCCGTGGCCGAAACGTCGGCCTTCGCCTATACCACCGCCCTTAATGCCTTGTTGACATCGAAGAGCCGTCAGAAAGTGACCATCGGTGATGCTACTTTGGTCTTTTGGGCCGAATGCGCAAGCCCGGCAGAGGAACTATTTGCCGACCTTTTCGACCCTCCTGTCGAGGACACAGAAAGACCGGGACGCGAAGATGATCAACAGACCACCCAGAAAATCCATGGGGTCCTGCAGGCTATCCGCGATGGTAAGCGGGCGACAGATATTCTCCCTGGTCTGGACGAATCCGTTCGCTTCTTTATTCTCGGTCTGTCACCGAATGCCGCCCGGCTGTCGATCCGTTTTTGGGAGGCAAATAGTTTAGGGACACTGCTCGCGAGGATCGGCAAACATTTTGAACAACTCGCCATCGTGCGGCAGTTCGATAGTGAACCTGAATTTCCGCCCCTGTGGCGCTTGCTCTGTCAGACCGCCACTCTCGGCAAGAATGAAAATGTCTCTCCGGTGTTGGCCGGGGGCATGGCCAAGGCAATGCTCACAGGTGCTCTCTATCCCCAGAACTTGTTGCCTGTCGTCATTGGTCGTATCCGTGCCGAACACAGCGTTACCTATTTTCGAGCGGCTTTACTCAAGGCCTTTCTCATGCGCAATAAACAAATGGAGGTTCCTATGTCACTAGATCCAGCCAGAACTGATCTGCCGTATCTGCTGGGCCGACTCTTTGCCGTCTTGGAGAAGGCGCAGGAAGAGGCCATCCCCAATGCCAACGCAACCATCAGGGACCGTTATCTGTCTTCTGCCTCGGCAACGCCGGGCCGAATTTTTCATATGTTGCTGAAAAATTCGGCCAACCATATTGCCAAGCTGAAAAAAGACCCGGCCAAGAGAGGCCGGGCGATTCATTACGACATCATGACCCAGGACATTATTGCCGGTTTCAACAATTATCCCGCCACGATGTCCGCGGAAGAGCAGGGCTTGTTCATGATCGGTTACTACCATCAACGGAAAGACTTTTTCACCAAGAAAACTCAGGAGGTTTAAGCCATGACTGCAATTGCCAATCGCTATGAATTTGTGCTGTTATTTGATGTGGAAAACGGTAATCCCAACGGTGACCCTGACGCGGGAAACATGCCTCGTGTCGATCCGGAAACCGGACACGGGTTGGTAACCGATGTCTGCTTGAAACGCAAAATCAGGAACCATGTCGTACTGCTCAAGGAAGGGGCGGCAGGCTTCAATATCTATATCCAGGAAAAGGCGGTGCTGAATCAGAACCATGAGTTGGCATACAAGGCATATAACTTGAAACCGGAAGCGAAAAAACTCCCCAAGAAGGTTGAAGACGCCCAGAAGGTCACCGGCTGGATGTGTGCCAACTTTTATGATGTCCGCTGTTTTGGGGCGGTCATGACGACTGAGATCAATTGTGGTCAGGTCCGTGGCCCTGTCCAACTCGCTTTTGCCAAAAGTGTCGAGCCTATCCTGTCGCAAGAGGTCAGTATCACCCGTATGGCCGTGACCAATGAAAAGGACTTGGAAAAAGAAAGGACCATGGGACGCAAGCATATTGTCCCGTACGGTCTGTACCTGGCCAAGGGCTTTGTGTCCGCGCCGTTAGCGGCAAAGACCGACTTTAGCGAAGAGGACCTGGAACTGCTCTGGAATGCCCTTGCCAACATGTTTGAGAGTGATCGTTCCGCTGCCAGAGGCATGATGAGCAGTCGCAAGCTTATCGTGTTCAAACACAAGGACAAATTGGGTAACGCCCCTGCGCACCAGTTGTTTGATTTGGTCAATATCTCGCGCGCAGAAGGTTCGCAAGGTCCAGCACGATCTTTTAATGATTATTCGGTGTCTGTTGGTAATGCTCCAGAGGGAGTCGAAGTCATCGAGAAACTGTAATGTTGCTGCGGGGTGGATGAGGAATGAACATGGAAGCTAAACTGATAGTTTTCAAAAATAAGGAAATCCGCAGAGTCCTGCATAACGATGACTGGTATTTTGCCGTCGTTGATGTGGTGGCGGCCTTGACGGATAGCGATAAGCCCCGTGATTACTGGTATCGCATGAAAAAGCGGGAGTTGGAGGCAACCAAGTTTGAGTTGTCGACACTTTGTCGACAACTCAAACTTGAATCCAAGGATGGCAAAAAATATCAGACGGAAATGGCCAACACCGAGGGCATCTTCCGTATCATCCAGTCCATCCCTTCATCCAAGGCCGAGCCCTTCAAACGCTGGCTGGCCAAGGTTGGTTACGAACGGGTGCAGGAGATCGAAGACCCGGAACTGGCCACCAAAAGGACCAAGGCGTTGTACCGGGCTAAGGGCTATTCCGAGGCGTGGATCGAGAAGCGGATGCGCGGCATTGCTGTTCGGGCCGAGCTGACCGATGAATGGAAAAAACGGGGTGTCAACGGAGAACCGGAGTATGCCATTTTGACTTCTGAAATCTCCAAGGCCGCATTTGGCCTGACCCCTGCGGAATACAAGAACTTGAAGGGGCTGGAGCGGGAAAACCTGCGGGATCACATGACCGATCTGGAGTTGATCTTCTCCATGCTCGGTGAGGCCGCTACCACTGAGATCGCCAGAACACAGGAGACCAAAGGCTTTGGCGAAAACAAGGTGGCTGCCCGCAAGGGCGGCCGTATTGCCGGAGAAGCGCGGGAAAAGCTGGAAGAAGAGACGGGAGAAAAGGTGGTGACCCCGGAAAATTATCTGGTTGAGCCGGAAGGCCGGAAGCGCCTGGCGGTGAAGAAATCCCGAAGCACCAAGGGTTGATGATGTTCACCGAAGATGAACTCATTCCGCTCTCCGCACTCCAGCATCTGCTGTTTTGTGAGCGCCAGTGCGCCCTTATCCACATCGAGCAGGCGTGGGCGGAAAATCGTTTCACCGCCGAGGGCCGCATCATGCACGAGCGGGTGGACGAGGCCGGCCGGGAGTCCCGAGGACGGATACGTACGGTATATGGTCTGCCGCTCCGTTCTTTACGTCTGGGTCTTTCCGGTAAAGCGGATGCTGTGGAGTTTCATCGGGAAGGAGAGAATGGGTACGGTGATGCCTCAATCTGGCGGCCCTATCCGGTGGAATACAAGCGGGGCAAGCCTAAGCAGAATGATTGTGATCTGGTCCAGCTCTGCGCCCAGGCCCTTTGTCTTGAGGAGATGCTGGGGGTGGCGGTACCGGAGGGGGCGCTCTATTACGGCAAGCCCCATCGGCGTCTGACAGTGGTGCTTGATGACCCCTTGCGGGAAAAGACCATGGAGACGGCCCGGCGTCTGCATGAGTTGATCAGCAGTGGCCATACGCCCCAGGCGTTGTATGAAAAGAAATGCGAGAGCTGTTCCATGTTGTCCATCTGCATGCCGAAGGTAACCGGGGCGCGCCGGAGTGTGCAGATGTACATGGCCAAGACCTTGGCCCAGGAGATATGAGGCAATTATGCGGCATCTGTTGAATACCCTCTACGTGACGACCCAAGGCGCCTATCTGGCGCGGGATGGCGAGACCGTGGCCGTCCGGGTGGAGCATGAAACCCGACTCCGGGTGCCGCTCCATACCTTGAGTGGTATTGTCTGTTTCGGCCAGGTCTCCTGTTCGCCGCCGCTCATGCAGCTTTGCGCCGAGCGCGGGGTGAGGATCTCCTTTCTGAGCGAGAACGGCAGGTTCTGGGCCAGGGTCGAGGGGCCGGTTTCCGGAAATGTCTTGTTGCGGCGACAACAATATCGATGGTCTGACGACCACGAACAGTCGGTGAGTATTGCTCGCGCCGTGGTTATTGCCAAGGTTGCTAATCAGCGGACTGTGCTTCAGCGGGCTTTGCGGGATCATCCGGAAATGGGGGGAGGCCAGGAGGTCAAGGCTGCTACTGATGATCTGGGGCGTATTTTAGCCAAACTTCAGGAGCCGCATTCGCTTGATAGTGTTCGGGGTATGGAGGGTGACGCAGCGCGGTGCTACTTTGCCGTGTTTGATCACCTTATCGTAGCCCAGAAAGAGGAATTCTCGTTTCGGGAAAGAAGCAGGAGGCCCCCGCTTGATAATATGAACGCGCTGCTTTCCTTCCTCTATACCTTGCTGGTGCATGATGTCCGTTCTGCCTTGGAGACGGTGGGATTGGATCCGGCGGTCGGTTTTTTGCACCGTGACCGGCCGGGAAGGCCAAGTCTGGCATTAGACCTTATGGAGGAGCTGCGACCCGTGCTTGCAGATCGGCTTGCTCTTTCATTGGTCAACCGGCAGCAGGTCAAGGGGAATGGGTTCAAGACCACGGAAACTGGCGCGGTAGTCATGGATGACAAGACTCGCAAGGAGGTATTGGTGGCATATCAGAAGAGGAAACAGGAAGAATTGCAGCATCCGTTCATTGATGAAAAGGTTGCACTCGGCCTCTTGCCTTATATTCAGGCCTTGTTGTTGAGTCGATATTTGCGAGGGGATTTGGACGGGTATCCGCCCTATTTTTGGAAGTAGGAGACTGGTATGTTGGTACTGGTGACGTATGACGTTAACACGGAAACAGCGGCAGGTCGTAAGCGGTTGCGGCGTGTGGCCAGGGCTTGTGAGAATTGTGGTCAACGGGTGCAGTTTTCGGTTTTTGAGTGTCTGCTGGACCCTGCGCAATGGTCTGTCCTGCGGGCGCGATTGATTGATGAAATTGACGAGGCTCAAGACAGTCTGCGTTTTTATTTCCTTGGCAGCAATTGGAAACGGCGGCTGGAGCATGTGGGGGCCAAACCTGCCTATGATCCTGAAGGCCCATTGATCATTTAAAAAGGAGGTGCGCGAACCCTAAGCGGACATGGTTTTTCTGAGTTATTCGCGGGTGGTGTAATGTGTTGGTTTTGCAGTATAAAGAAATTATACCATTAAAGAGAGTGTTAGCTATTAGGGCATAGATTGCCTTTTCGCGCTGTATTGGTATTATTATATTGATATGATGAAGTTTTTTTGATGTACAGTCGCCCCCCGCGCGGGGGCGTGGATTGAAAC
>CAITDH010000058.1 GCA_903891045.1 uncultured Desulfobulbaceae bacterium
CAATGGCGAAAACCAGCTTTGTTTCAAATTCAAGGTCTGGTATTATGGTGAGATGAGATGTTATTCCATTTTTCCTGATAGTGGAAAAAATAACTATACACTCTTTCTCAATAATGGTGCCCTTGCCTACAACGCAAAATCTTTAAGTGGTGATGCGGCGCATTTGTACAAAGCTCCTGAATCGACTAAAAAAGATACCTTTCTTCGGGAATCGCTGACCACAGGCAAGGCATCGCCTACTCCTGTTACCGCCACAGCCCCCCAAACTACTGCACCAGCCAACAAGACCGGTTATCTCCGGGAGTCCCTGGCAGCGGGACCAACTGCAACCGCACAACAAGAAGCAGAGCCATCTGCCGCTGTTGATCAGAAAAACGAGGACACACCAGCCGTCTCTGATGCGGAGGTAGAACACACCGTAAAATCTACGGCCCAAAACTGCCCAGGATGCAATTTCGAAAAAAGTGATCTCAGGCAGGCAGACCTTATAGGCGCTAACCTCAAGGGAGCCAATCTACACAAGGCCGATTTGAGCCGCGCCAATCTGCGCCGGGCCAATCTGGAAGGGGCGAATCTCACCGGCGCCACCCTGCTCAGTGCCAATCTCCCAGGCGCCAATCTGAAAGGGGCGAATCTCACCAATGCCGACCTTACCGGGGCCAATTTGACGAAAGCTGATTTTACCGGCGCCAAGACAAGCAACATGATCCTGACCAATGCCCACCTTGAAGGTGTGAAAGGTCTGAAATAGAAGACATGAGCGCCGGATTTGTTCATCTCCACGTCCACACCCAGTACAGCTTACTGGACGGGGCCATCCGTATCCCTGACCTCCTGGACAAGTGCAAGGAATACGGGATGGAGAGCGTGGCCATCACCGATCACGGCGCCATGTACGGTGCGCTGGATTTCTACGTCAAGGCCAAAAAGGCCGGAATAAAGCCGATCATCGGGTGCGAGTTTTACATGACGCCCGGCAAGCGGACAGATCGGGAAAAGGGTTTTCATCTTGTGCTTCTGGCCATGGATTTCACCGGCTACAAGAACCTGATGAAAATGGCCGGCATCGCCCAGTTTGAGGGCTTTCACTATAAGCCTCGTATCGACATGGAGACCCTTGTCGCCCATAACGAGGGTCTTATTGCCCTCACTGCCTGCCTCCACGGCCAGATCCCCTGGCTCATCGGCCAGAACGACCTGAACGGGGCCAGGAATAAGGCCAGAGAGTTCCTTGAGATCTTTGGCGACAGGCTTTATTTTGAACTCCAGGAAAATGGCATCCCCGAACAAACCCCCATCAATAACGGGATGAAACAACTGGCAGCCGAGCTTGGAATCAAGACGGTGGCCACCAATGACTGCCATTATCTGAACAAGGATGACGCCCACGCCCATGAAGTCCTCCTCTGCATCCAGACCAACAACACCCTGACCGACTCCAAACGTTTCAAGTTTTCTTCCGACGAATTTTATTTCAAGTCACCGGCAGAGATGAAGAAAAGCTTTCATCATAGCCCGGAGGCCATTACCACAACCGTTGAGATTGCGGAGCGCTGCAATCTGGAAATAGAATTCGGCAACTATTACTTTCCTATCTTCCCGATCACAGATGGCGAAACGCTCGAATCCATGTTCACCAAGGCCTGCAAGGAAGGCCTGAAAGAACGGTTTGCGGCCATGCGTAAGGCCGGAACATTTACTCCCGCCCTTGAAGAGCAGTATAAAAAACGGCTGGCCCTGGAGATTGATGTTATCAATACCATGGGTTTTCCCGGTTACTTCCTTATCGTTGCTGATTTTATCAACTGGGCCAAGGATCAGGACATCCCAGTGGGCCCAGGCCGCGGCTCCGGGGCAGGCAGCCTGGCCGCCTACTGTATGCGGATCACCAATATCGACCCCATTCCTTATGGCCTTCTCTTCGAGCGTTTTCTCAATATCGAACGAAAATCCATGCCCGACTTTGATGTGGACTTCTGCCAGGAACGACGCGGAGAGGTTATCAAATATGTACAGAACAAGTATGGCGGAGCATCCCATGTTGCCCAAATCCTGACCTACGGCACCATGAAGGCACGCGGGGTGATCCGCGACGTGGGTCGGGCCATGGATATCCCCTATGGCGAGGTGGACAAGATCGCCAAATTGATCCCCGAAGAATTAAAGATGACGATCAAGAAGGCCTTTGCCGATGAACCTCGTCTTCAGGACGCCGCCAACCGGGACCCTAAAATTGCCGAACTGCTGCGCGTGGCCCAAGCTCTGGAAGGATTGGCCCGGCACACATCAACGCACGCGGCAGGAGTTGTTGTCTCACCCCAGCCCATGGTGGAGTTTCTGCCAACCTGTCGGGGCAAGGATGGGGAAACCCTGACCCAGTATGACATGCAGCACACTGAGATGACCGGACTGATCAAGTTCGATTTCTTAGGCCTCAAGACCCTCACCGTCATTGACAAGGCGCTCAAGCACATCAAGGCCGATATCGGTGCTGATCTGGATATTGACGCCATCCCCACGGATGACCTCAAGACCTTTGATCTGCTTTGTAAGGGCGACGCCCTGGGGGTCTTTCAGCTGGAGAGTTCCGGGATGCGCGAGCTGCTGGTCAAGATGGCGCCCACCCAGTTCAGCGATCTGATTGCCCTCGTCGCCCTCTATCGACCCGGCCCCTTGGAGTCGGGGATGGTCAATGATTTTGTCGAGACCAAGCACGGTCGAGCCACTGCCAATTATCCCCTGCCCCAGATCAAACCGGTGCTGGAGGAGACCTACGGGGTCATTGTCTATCAAGAACAGGTCATGCAGATCGCCAACATCCTGGCCAGTTACTCCCTGGGTGATGCCGACAACCTGCGCCGGGCCATGGGCAAAAAGAAAGCCGAGGTCATGGACAAGGAAAAGGTCAAGTTCATGGCCGGGGCCAAAAAAAATACTATCCCGGAAAACAAGGCCGAGGCTGTCTTTGATCTGATGGCCAAATTTGCCGGCTATGGCTTCAACAAATCACATTCTGCCGCCTATGCCCTGATCTGCTATCAAACCGCCTATCTCAAGGCCCACTACCCTGCCCAGTTCATGGCCGCCCTTCTTTCCTGCGACATGAACAACACCGACAAGATCGTCCTCTATATCAACGAGTGCCGGGAACACCAAATCGAGGTCCTGCCGCCTGATATCAATGAGTCGATCTACGACTTCAGCGTGCGGGAAGATCGTGTCCGTTTTGGTCTGGCTGCGGTCAAGAATGTCGGCGGCGCAGCCCTTGAATCGATCATCCAGGAACGTAATGAAGGCGGGAAATACTCATCGCTGGAAGATTTCTGCAACCGGATCGATTCCCGGCGGGTCAACTCCCGGGTCATTGAGAGCCTGATCAAGGCGGGTTCTTTTGATTCTCTGGGCTGTAAGCGCTCCCAGCTCTTTGCTATCCTGCCCCAGGCCATGGAACAGGCCAAGGCGGCGCAGCGAGATCGACTGAGCGGCCAGATGTCTCTTTTTGCACTGGCACCAAATACCACCAAAAAAGAGATCATCACCATCCCTCTCCCGGATATACCAGAGTGGAGCGAGCTCGAAAGACTGGCCTTTGAAAAGGAGACCGTCGGTTTTTATATCACCGGTCACCCGCTGGACGATGCCATCTATGAGATCAGAACCGTTGTTGACACCGATATCGGTAAACTGGCGGAATGGGGGGACGAGCAACCAGTCCGCGTCGGCGGCCTCATTCGCACCTGCAAGCTGTTAAAGAGCAAAAAGGGTGACTCCATGGCCTTCATCACCCTGGAAGATGTCCTGGATTCCGTGGAAGTGGTGGTCTTCCCGGAGACCTATTCCCGTGCCCATCATCTGTTATCCTCAACTGAGGCGGTAATCATCCAGGGAACGGTACAGAAGGATGAGCGAGGCGCCAAGATCATCGCCGAATCTATCGATCTTCTCCCTGAGGCCCGCGAAAAATATACAGAATCCATCAAGCTTGTGCTGTCGGCCACAAGTATTACCAGGCAACGAATAGAGGCGCTGAAAAAAATCTGTTACCAGTTTCACGGAATGTGTCCTCTGCTGCTTACCCTCCATTTTCCAGGGCACGGCGAGGTGGACATCGAGATCCTCAAAGACCTCACCATCAGGCCATGCCGTGAATTTTCCGAGAAGACCCAGGAGATTTTCGGTTCCCCATCCCTTTCTTTCAAGAAAAAACCGCTCATCGCCCCTTCCCGTAAAAAATGGGGCAAAGAAAAACAGCACGCCTCTGCTGCCAGTTAATACATTGATATCATTATGAGTAATTACATTTTCTGGAAAAACTGGACCATCGCCACCAGAATTGGCGTTGTCATCTCCATAGGGATCATTACCAGCATTCTGATTATTGTGCTGGGAGCGGTCACCTTTCTCAAAAAAGAATACCTCTCCACCTTTAGCAAGCAGCTTTTCACCACGGTGCAGGCCTTTGGCTTGTATATCGATGCTGATCTCGCCAGCAAGCTGAAAGCAATCACGGTCGTAGCTGATGTCGCGCCACCGGAGACCATGCTTGATTCCTCTTCCGCCCAGCAATTTCTTACCACCCGCACGGGACTTATCTCTTTGCTTGATGACGGGCTGATGATCCTGTCGACAGACGGCAAGATTATGGCCGAGATGCCTTTTATCTCTCAGGAACGACTGGGAAAAGATTATTCGGCACTTCCTTTTTTTCAACAGGCGTGCAAGGCGGCTCATCCACTTATTTCCGAACCGTTTTACTCCAGCAAGCCCGGTCAACAACCCATCATCGAGTTTATGGCCCCCATTCGTAACACCAGGGGCATTATTTCCGGATATCTCTGTGGTGGTCTGACCCTGAACGGCGATAACGCCCTGGGCAATATTGCTAAACGTCATATAGGTGATAAGGGTTATTTTTATGTGTACTCCCAAGACCGCACTATCCTTATCCATCATGACAGCACCCGAATAATGCAAAAAGATGTCCCGGTGGGCGCCAACCGGCTTTTTGATCTGGCGCTCCAGGGATTTGAGGGAAGCGACGAGACGACTAATTCCCGGGGGCTGTATCTCATGGCCTCTTTCCAGCACCTCCAAGCGGCGCCCTGGATCCTGGCTGCCAATCTTCCCATGCAAGAGGTTCTGGCTCCCTTTTATGCCACACAGCGCCTGATCATCCTGACGATCACCATTTGCGGGACAAGCGTGCTCCTTCTCAGCTGGTGGGCGCTCTTCCGTTTCATGGCCCCCTTGCACCGTTTTACCGCACACATGAAAGAATGTAGTGGAGCAGGGATTCCCTTTGAGAATGCCGGTAGTCCCGAATTGAATGATGTAATCAACAAATTCAATCAGATGCTCGCCAGGATGCAAGAAAGCCAGTCCGCTCTGGCCTCTAACGAGGAATTGCAGCGTACCCTGCTCAATGCCTCACCTGATATCATCTGTTTCAAGGATGACCAGGGACGCTGGCTGCTGGCTAACGAGGCCGATCTTGCCCTGTTTCAACTGCAGGGGGTGGCGTACCGGGGGAAAAAAGACTCAGAACTAGCCGCGAATAATCCTTTTTATCATGACGCCTTCATAGACTGCGAGATATCAGATGAAAAGGCTTGGGAGCAGGGTGGCATCTTTATAACAGAGGAAACAATTACGATACCCGACCAGGAAAGCAGAGTCTTTGAAATAACCAAAGTTCCCCTTTTTCACCCGGACGGCAGACGCAAAGCCTTGGTAGCCATTGGCCGTGACATCACTGCCAGAAAGAAAAACGAGGAAGACCTCCGCAAACTCTCCCAAGCCGTGAAACAATCGCCAGTCAGTATTGTCATCACTGACACCAAGGGTAATATTGAATTTGTCAATCCAGAATTTACCAAAATCACCGGTTACACCTTTACAGAGGCCTTGGGAAAAAATCCACGGATACTCCAGACCGATAAGACTTCTCCTGAAGTCTATGCCCTGCTTTGGCGGACCATCACTAGCGGCAAGACATGGGAAGGTGAATTTTATAACCAGAAAAAAGATGGTGAACAGTTCATTGAACATGCGATTATCTCTCCTATATTCAACAAGAAGGGCGAGATCACTCATTACATGGCGATCAAAGAGGATATCACCTCCAAGAAGCAATCGGAAGAGATCATCTGGCGGCAGGCCAATTTCGACACCCTGACCCAGCTTCCCAACCGTAGGCTCTTCCTTTACCGTTTAAAAAATGCCATCCCCTACACCAGCAGAAATAGTATTTCCCTTGCACTGCTGTTTCTCGATCTGGACCGGTTCAAGGAGGTTAATGACTCGCTGGGTCATGATTATGGAGATCTCCTGCTCACGGCGGTGGCACGGCGAATCCAAAACTGTGTTCGAGAGACCGATACCGTGGCCCGTTTTGGCGGCGATGAATTCGTTCTAATGCTCACCAATATCAAGCTGGGAGAGGATATTGACAAGGTTACAGAAAAGATCCTTGATGCCCTGAACAACCCCTTTCACCTCAATGATAAAGTGGTCTCTATTTCCGCCAGCATCGGGATTGCCATCTGCCCGGAAGACACAACCGATGTCAACATTCTCCTGAAGAATGCTGACCAGGCAATGTATCTGGCCAAGGGTGCTGGACGGAATTGTTGGCGATCATTCGCGGATGTCCGTCGGGATGCCGCTTGAAAGATACGTTTCACTCTCCAACCTTGATCCATTGCAAAAGGCGACACCATGTGGAAATCTAAAGATGTCTATTTTCTTTCCGGCAGTACCGGCATCCTGGCTGAGGACCTTGGCAAGTCCCTACTCTGTCAGTTCCCTGAGATCAGCTTCAATGAGGAAAAGATCCCTTTCATCAGGACGGAAAAGGACGCCTGGAACGCCCTTGAACATATCCTCGAACAATCGTCAGGCCGCCACCCCTTGGTGTTTTCCACCATCATGAACCCCGATTTAATCACGATTCTGGATGCGCCGGAAATTGAGTTTTTCAATATCTGTGACACCTATCTTACCCGGCTAGAAGAACTCTTGGAGGCCAACCCCCTGCGGGAATCGGGATTTTCCAGGCATCTCGATGAAACCACCATGGCCCAGCGCGTCTCTGCTATCCAGTATTGTATTGCCCATGACGATGGCTCCTTGACCAAGGATTACGACGAGGCAGAGGTCATCCTACTCGGGGTCTCCCGTTCAGGAAAGACCCCAGTTTCAGTCTATCTCGCCACCCAAATGGGGATCAAGACCGCCAACTACCCTCTCGTCTGCGATGATCTGAACGTCTATCGTTTGCCTGCAGATATTATCAGGAATAAAAAACGGGTCATCGCCCTCTCGACCACCCCGGAAATCCTGCATCATATCAGGGAAAAACGGTACAAGGGCAGCTCATACGCCAAACTCGCCACCTGCGTCAATGAGATCAATCAGGCCCATCAGATCTTTCTTCAATATGAGATTCCGATTATCATGTCTGATAGCAGATCCATTGAAGAAACGGCAACCCAGGTTGCCCAGGAGTTGGCCATCAAGAAAAAGATCCATCTGCACGCAAAAAAGAAAAATTGAAAAAAGATTCGTTCCATTGCCTCATTTAATAAAAACTCAGGTTCTTCCATGGTTGATTATTCAAAATTAGACTGTCCCCAGATCCTCACGCATATCTTTTACCCGCAACAGGAAGCGATCACCCCCCTGCCGCCTGGAACCTGCGATCTCAACCTTGAGATGGAGCCAGGGGTGCGCATCGGCTGCCGATTTTATCTCGTGGACAAGGACGCTCCCTGCATCCTCTACTTTCACGGCAACGGCGAGACGGTCAGCGACCATGACACCATTGGCCCGCGATATAATGAGGTGGGCATCAACCTGTTGGTGACTGATTATCGTGGGTATGGATGGAGCAGCGGCCAGCCCAGCGTCACGACCATGTTCAGCGATGGAGAGGTCTTGTGGCATGAGATCAGGAAGTGGCTGCACGAAAATGGGTACACCGGCGCCCTCTTCCTCATGGGCCGATCACTGGGATCAGCCTGTGCCATTGATCTTGCCGCGAAATTCAATGATGAGATCAAGGGGCTCATCATTGAAAGCGGATTTGCCGATACCCTGCCCCTGGCACAATCCCTGGGCTTGAATTTAAACGTTTTTGATATTACAGAAGAAGAATGTTTTAATAACAGCGCCAAGATCGCCCTGGTCACCAAGCCCACGTTTATCCTCCATGGCGCCCGCGATGAACTGATTCCTGCGGCTGAGGCGGAGAAACTGCAATCATTCTGTGGGGCCAAGAATAAGGAGTTTCAGGTTGTCCCGGGGGCCGATCATAACTCAATCATCGCGGTGGCCGGCAGACTCTACTTTCAAGTCATCAAACAGTTCATCGACAAGATCACCGGGGTCTCATCCTGGCGCAAGAGAAGAAAATCGGTAAAACAAGAAGAAACAGGCTGTTGAGACTGTCAGACTGGAGAGGACTCACGCAGTTGAGAATCAATTTTTCATGCAAAAACAGATGCCGAAATATATCATTCAACCATTCCTGGCGCTCCTGGCGCTGCTCTTTTGTCTCAGCCTGAGTACCTGTGGGCCAGACGTTCCTGAACAGGTCCTGCCCACCACAAAAATCGAACAATGCCAGACGGCGCCAATCAAGCCGGAACCCGCTCCCAGCAAGCCAGTTCCACCACCGCAACTCTTGGCCGACCCTGAAATAGCGGCCGATCCCAAGGTGTTGCGGGTGGGAGTTTTCCTGGACGTACCGCCCTTTATTTATAAACAAGACGACAAAATACAAGGACTGGAGGCAGATCTCGCCCAGCAGTTAGGGACATTTGCCGGCAAAACCGTACAATTTGTCAAGGTGCCGGAAAAAAGGGCCACCGAGGCCCTGACGGAAGGGCACATTGACATTATCATGTCCGGACGGAAAATCAAAGCCAGCGAAGCTTGCAACGTCATCTTTAGTGAGCCATACCTACGTGGCGGCCAGATCCTGCTTGTCCGGTCCCGAGATACCACCCTCTTTTCTACCGGGATCTACAACCTGGAAAATTCCGGATTTACTCTGGGTGTTATCCAGGGAAGCGCCGGCGAAATCTTTCTCACCAAGAACATTCATGGCATCCGAATCATGCGCTTTCAAAAGGTCGATGCCGCAATTCAGGCCTTGACGCATAAAAAAATTGATCTGTTCCTCCATGACGCACCGACGATCTGCCATTACGCCGCAGCCACCAAGCCGGCAGTACTGACCCCTCTCCTGACCCTGGTGACCGAAGAATATCTGGGTTGGGAGATGAGAAAAGACGACGAGAAGCTGAGGCAACAAGTCAATCATTTTATCCAGCAAAGCAAGGCGGACGGCCAGTTACAGAAGACCATCAAACAATGGATCCCCAATTTATAATCGCCTGAAATCACGTAAAATCGTGCGCAAAGAGTCTCTTATGAAAAAGAAAGAACAAAAGCGGAGTGACTATCTTTCCTGGGATGAGTACTTCATGGCGGTTGCCCTCCTGTCGGCCCAGCGCAGTAAAGATCCGAATACTCAGGTAGGCGCCTGTGTGGCCAATGAACAAAACAAGATCGTCGGCGTCGGCTATAATGGCTTTCCATGGGGGTGTTCTGATGACGAGTTGCCCTGGGCGCGGGAAGGGACATTTCTGGACACCAAATACCCCTACGTGTGTCACGCGGAGGTTAATGCCGTCCTCAACTCCATTACCTATAACCTCAATAATTGCCGCATCTATGTGGGACTCTTCCCCTGCAACGAATGCACCAAGGTGATTATCCAGGCAGGGATCAAAGAGATTATCTATATGTCAGACAAATATAAAGATACCGACACGGTACGGGCGGCAAAGATGATGCTCGATCGAGCCGGGATCCGTTACCGGCAGTTTGAGAGCACAAGAGAGTCGATCTGCCTTGATCTAACACACTTGCCAGTTGCCACCTGATTAATAATAATAGTGCCTCTATAGGAAACTCAGCTATCACCTTCCTGGACTCCCAGCTATGCGGGAGTAATGCAGCATATAATGCTATGTCATTCCCACACAGCCGGGAGTATTTCAGGGGGGGGGGGGGAGGGAGCATAAGAACTTTTAGCTGAGTATCGTATAGAGTCACTATAATAATTGATCAGGTGTTTAGGCTGAAGGCTGAAGTATAAAATCATCATGCAGCGCTCGGATCAAGCCATCCTCTCAAAGATCCCGGCATTTTGTATGTTCGCGCATTACTTGTCCCTAAAGACCTTCGGCCTTCAGTCTATCTACCTGAGCAGTTACAATTAATGTTCGTAACCCTGGAAGGTAATATCGCACCGAGTTCCATCGTTTTTTTCCAGGATAACACCCTGGCCTTCGGTAATGATGCCAACCGGATAGATCTGGTGGTGAAGGGTTGTCAGAATTCTTGCCTCCAGCTCCTTTTCCCGGCCAGGGCGCACCGTAAAAAGTAGTTGATAATCCTCTCCCCCCTTGACCATCAGATCCAGCTTCTCCTGAGCCAGAAAGGTGGCCGCGCTGTCAAGAGACGGCAAGGCCGGCAGTCTGGCCGCATACAAGATACTGCCGGTTCCACTTTCAAGGCAGATATGGGCAAGATCAGTGGCCAGACCATCGGAAATATCCTGCATGGCACTCACGCAACCACTAAGACCAAGCTGCTGTCCCAGTTCAAGCTGGGGTGCCGGATCCAGATGGGCATCAAGCAAGTCCTGCCATTGCGGCCATTGCCCTGGATCTGTCCCTTCCTCTTTTGCCCTCTGGAACAAGGCCAATCCGGCGGCGGCAGAACCAAGCGGGCCGCTTATATAGACAATATCGCCAGGCCTGGCACCCGTTCGATACAGAATCTTTCCCTCGCCTGCCTTACCAATCACAGTGACCGAAATCACCAGCTCCCGGCCGTGCACGGTATCACCACCAATCAAGACACATCCCTGTTCGGCCAGGATAGCTGAGACCCCAGACAACCAGCGTTGCAGCCACTCTGACCCCAGAGAGACAGGCAGGCAGAGGGAAAGCAAAACAAAGCGGGGAACCCCACCCATCGCCGCGATATCACTGAGATTTACCGCGATGCTCTTGCGACCGAGAAGCTCAGGAGAATGCCAGTGCCGATCAAAATGGATCAGATCCACCAGAGTATCGGTGGTGATTAACCACTGACCCGCATCGGTCGTTCCAAAGACCGCACAATCATCGCCAATTCCCTGGATAAGTTCTGGGGCCACGCTCACACTTGCACCCCGGATCAAACGAATCAGCGCCCGTTCGGACACTCCAGCCATCATTTGACCCGTTTGAGGAAGGATCTTTTCTTCTCTTCCTGGGGTACGGGGGCAGATCGCTCCTGCGCCGTCGTCTGCAGAGGAATCGCGCCAAAATCAACAGCCTTGATAAAACGCTCTTCCCCACCCATGGTGAACACCTCCATCCCTGTAAACTGGGGTGTTCGCAGGGTCCAGGTTATCTCTTGCGGCGGCAGGGACAATAAGGTCAGACTGACATGCCACCACTCATTTTTACGGCTGCTATCCCGCTCAATATCCGTAACCAAGGCATAGAAGACGGAGACCTGTGGTTCCTTGGCAACAATCAGGACCAGATCGCCGATATCCGTGCTGTCTTTAAAGCTGACTATCTGTTGTAACTCACTAATTATTTTTTGCATATCATTCGCACTCTCTTTATAAAAAACTACGGGGCCAGCACCATGACCGATTCCAGGACAATGGCATCATTCTGAATCCCACTGCGGGAACCAATCACCTCGTACATGGCCAGACCATCAAGCAGCGGCAAGATCATCTGCTCAATCACCACCTTTGATTTCAGGGCAACCTCAGGGGCCTGCATAGAAAGCATGGTTCCTCCCCAGTTTGCCAGTTCCTTCATCATTTTCAGCAAAGATGAAAACCGGACAAAACTCACGGAGTTATTGACTTTGGTCAGCCCTTGATTGAGTCCCTGATTAACCTGCTGGAAATGGCCATCACCAACCAGGCCGCTCCCGCCACCGTCAACAATCTTCTTCATCAGATCCACTGTGCTTGCCATGACCAGATACCCCTGATGCAAGGCGTAAACCGGCTGCAGGCCAGGATGCAGTGAGACCCCCAGGATATTGAGTTTCACGCCTTTATAGTCCTCGTTCTGAAAAGGAATAGCCGTCTTGACAAGAAGCGGCTGCAGCATCTTGATAAACTCATCTTCCTTGTCGATTTTCAAAAAAATGGCCCCATTGGGCAAAGGGATGAAACCATCAGTCGTCACATCTTTCAGCAGAAAGACGGCCTCAGAACCAAACATTGCGATCAACTGCTGGAGCTCAACGCCCGTAAACGTTTTTACATCCTGTTCCATGGCCTTGATCTGTGCAGTACTGTCTTTCATCTCCTGGATGAACATCTCCCAGAACGTACCCATGCTCAAGGTGTTGGTCCAGTAATACCCCAGGATATCAGCAGGAATCATGGCCAGGGTTTTATTCTCTCCCGGTTGCACACTGCACATCTTGGCCACAAGCGGGTTCAGCTTATCTTTATTGAACAGAACAACGCCCTTATCCCGTACTCGTCCTTTCTCTTTCCAGACCCCAAAGGCCAGCCCCTCCCAACCTTTCCACTGGTCAAGGGCCTTTTGAATATCCCCCTTCTGATCAGGCTCAAAAGTTGCAGTCAATTTACTGATCTGTCTGGAGAGCGCCGGCATCGAGACATAGGTAAACAGTTTCGCATCAATAAAATCATGATGCAGACGGATATATTCCTTGTTCTGGGCCAGGGTTTTTTGCTTACTGTCGTACCGGTCCAAGCCCGCCTGCACAAGCCGTTCATCAAAGGCGGCAATGACATAGCCAGCAACGGTTACCACACTCAAGTTCTTCTTTTCTTCCAGACGATACTGTTTGATGCTGTACTTCCCATGCGGGGTACTTGTCTGCTCCAGTTTCCTGGCAAAAAGAGAACTCATCATCTCCAGGAGATCGGCATTGTGCCTGGGCTTGGCAATAAAGAGAAAACTGCTGGCCGCTGTTTTTTCAGGGGCATCAAGGGCGTCATCAGGAACCGGCAACAGGGCCAGAGTAAACTCCTGGCCCAGAACCTCCTGAAAGACCGGACTGTTCAGAAAATCATCAAGCTGTTTTCTGGCATCCTTGATCTTATTGATTTCCTCCGGGGCCAGCCCAAGATCCGTGGCAATCTTCGTGGTATCAATCCCCATCACTGCCCGGCCAAGGCGAGAAACCTTGAATTCATCGAGCAACTGCCCAAGATCCCGCTGCTCAATACAGACTAGGGTCTCTATGGGCAGAAAATCAGCGGCCGTCACCTTTCCCAGCCTTGCCGTAACCAAAAAATAGAGGACAGCCGCCACAATGCAGACTACCCCAAGGATTACCCCTGTTTTTTTCATTTATCTCCCCTGCTTTGCCTTATCTTATAAAATTTCCATTTTTTCCAGGATCCATTGCACCGCCTCAGCCAGATCAACCCCGACAAATGCCGGCTGCACCTCCTGGGTCGGCCCGATATATTGGGCGTCGCCACGGCCATAACCGGTCAACACAAGCACCGGCAGGGCGCCGCAGGCCTTCGCCGTCTTCAGATCCGACCAGCGATCGCCGACCACAAAAGAATGAGCCAGATCAAGACCCATCTCGGCTGCCGCTCGCACAAGCAGACCGGCTTTAGGCTTGCGGCAATCGCAGTTCACTCGATACTCCTCCTGCTTGGCCTCAGGATGATGAGGACAGACATAGATTCCATCGACATGCGCCCCGTCTTCCGCCAAAAGTGCCGTCATTTTTTCATGAACAGCCACCAGCAATTCAGCCGGGAAATAACCACGGGCCAGCCCGGATTGATTGGTCACCACCACCACCGGAATCCGGGCCTCGTTGAGCCTCCTGATAGCCTCGGCCACACCTGGCAATATCTGAAAACGGCTGATATGATTGATATAACCCATCTGCTCATTGATAGTGCCGTCGCGATCAAGAAAGACGGCAGGCCGCAGAGTTGATGATATTACTGGCACATCCTTGACCATCAGTCCCCCCTTCCCTGGCTCAGAGGGTTCACCGAACCGGCGGCAAGGACCTTAGCCACCTCGGCATAAATCTCCTGACTGCTGATCTCCTCCAGACACCTCAGGTGTTTTTTGGGACATTCTGATTGCAGACAGGGGCTGCATTCCATCTCCTTCCGCACCACTATCGCCTGATCAGAAAATGGACCGGTGGCGATATGATCGGTGGAGCCGAAGATGGCAATGGTGGGAGTTTCAAGACCGGCGGCCACATGCATCAGGCCTGAATCATTGGTTACAAAGGCATTGCAGCAGTGGATGAGCGCCATGACCTGCTGCAGGGTGGTCTTGGCCGTCATATCTACAACATGATACGGGGTTCGCGGCGAATATTCCTTGATGGCCCGGGCGGCCGCGGTATCATCCTTGGTGCCAAAGACCAGGATCAGGCAGCCGCTCTCCCCATGATGGTCGGCGATGAGGGCGGCCAATTGGCCGAACTTCTCGGCCGGCCAGCGTTTTGCCGGGCCATAAGCCGCCCCTGGATTAAAACCGATGACCGGGATGGCGGCGTTTTTTGTAAACGATGCGATCAGTTCAGGTGCAGCCTTCCCCGTTTGACTGGAAAATGGCCCCTGCCCCTCCCGCCTCTTCAGACCTTCAATATAATCATGGGCCCAGCCAGTCAACGCCTCCGAGAGAGGCAAACGTAATTTATCCGGCCCAAGCTCAAGCCCCAGGCCTGCCAGCATCATCTGGTAATAATGGACCTGATGTCGGGCGCGGATCTCCGGGGTCAGTGGAACCCCATGGGTCAGGAGCAGACCGCGGCCATCACGTTTGAAGCCCGCCCGCAGCGGGATCCCAGCCATCCAGGCGATAAAGGCGGCCTCAAAGGCATTCTGCAGCAGGATGGCGGCATCAAAGCGATACTGTCGCAGATGGTTGGCCAGTTTCAGCACCCCTTTTACCTTGCCGGGATAGAGTTCCTTTTTATCATAGACCAGTACCTTATCCACATCCGGACTCAGACGAAAGATATCCGCCACCCAAGGCATGGCCAGCATGGTGATTTCCGCATTGGGGAAATTTTGCCTGATAGTATGGACGGCCGGCGTGGTCATCACCGCATCCCCGATCCAATTGGTGGAACGGATCAGGATCTTTTCCGGATTCATCTGTTTGAAAGTCGCTTTTCCTGGCAAAACAGGCCTCATACAAAATAAGTGTATTTATTCCTGAACAATCAGCTCAGCCAATTGCTGCTGGGCAAATTCAATGGAATGGTCGAGAGAAAGGGCCAGATTGAAGAAATGAATTGCCTGATCACGGTTACCGATTTTACGATGATTGACGCCTAAGTTTGCGTAATCCATGGCCGAGGCAGGGTTCAGCTCAACGGCCCGTTGAAAATGGACGATGGCCTGGTTGTAATCCTCTTTTTTATACCAACAGACACCGAGCATATTGTGCAGATCGGGCCGTTCATCATCCACGGCCCGGCCCAGTTCCAAGGCCTTGATGGCCTCATCATAGACCCCTAAGTCTTTCAGACAATGGCCTTGGTACGAGTAGATATAGGGCAGGTCCTCCTGTTCAGGAGACAAGGTCAAGGCCCGGTCAAAGGCAGCCAGGGCGGATTCAGACTGGCCATGGTTATAGAGATTACGCCCCCGATAAAAGGCAAGGTAATAGGCATCCGGGATCAACTGCTCCATCCGCGCCAGTTTCTGTTCAAGGTGCTCGCTATCTTCAACCAGCTCCACCAGAAGTTTGGCCGCAAAGAGCCCCACATCCTGAATCATGGAGCGTTCACGGAAATGGGCACCGGGGATAATGGTGTAAATAGCCGGAATCTGCAAGGCAGGATGGGTGGCATCCAGCATGAACACCTCCATGTCTTGCCTGGCCAGGGCGGCAACACAGTTTTCCACCTCGGTTTTAATATTGTGGTCGGCAAGAGAAGGCATCTGGCCGATGGTGGTATGAAGTCCGGAATCAGTCACATAGTGCACCTCTTCCAGGGACAGAGGCTTGGGCAGCCCGGAGGCCACATAATTGGAGCCGCTGTTAAAGTCTCCCGCCAGTTGCGCCACCTCGGTGACTGCCCGGATCAGGGCCTTTTCCGGATCAGGAGTGGTGCCGGCGGTATAGACGATCTCGCTGGTCGCCGGAAAGGAAGACCTGTCAATGGCCAGCGCCGCCACGGTGCTGATGCCGGTATCCAGGCTGAAATCATTGAGATAGAGTTCGATATTATTCTTGGCAAATTTTGCCAGCAGCTCCCTAGCCACGGGATCCTGACCCGAGGCCGGATCGATAGCCGGGGTTGCGATCTTTTCATGGTTGATCAGGGCGCAGACATGGCGCTCCACCACCTCGGAGAGGCCCTGGAGCGCCGCTTCCTCATAGGTATTGCCGGCAGACGGACC
>CAITDH010000059.1 GCA_903891045.1 uncultured Desulfobulbaceae bacterium
CGGCGCCAGCGCGCGCTGCAGCCAAGTTCGCGTACGACAACCCTGGGAAATACATGATTCACGAACAGTGCGCTACGCCCGTTGATTACCCTCAAAATGTACCTCTCACTGATGTGGAGTTGGCGCATGCTTGTGTCATCACTTCGTTGTGTAGCTGTAATGGTATTTGTGATTCGAATCGAGGCAAATTTCCGGCCTATCTAAAGACATTTGTGGATCACAATCCAACCTATGCACAATTGGCTGAAGCAACTGTTTCTCAGTATAAAACCGAGGATTGGCCACGGTATCGTCGCCAATGCAGCTTTCCCGTGTGGGAAAATCTCTTGCTTACCCGTGAGTACGAGTTTCACGCTGACTTCCCTGTCAAGCCGTTTAGCTGGATGCACCCTGATGTCAACCAGATAAATCGCCAGTTTGGCGAAAAACAGTATGATACCAGAAACTACTCGAAAACATTGTTCGAACGGTTAGGACTAACAGATGAAAACGGCGGGAAAATTGAGATTGAATCACACGATCTGCGCCGTTGGCATGCCACCCGTGGAATGCAGGAAGGAGCGACGGAACTAGAGATCGCTTGGCAAGCCGGCCGCAAAGATCTGTCTCAAAACAGGGCTTATAACCTGCGTACCCCCGAGCAGATTGCGAATCGTCTGCACGAGATTACGGTTCAATGCAACTCTCAGGTGATATCTCGCCATCAGATCCCGCTACATGAGCGGATTCAGATGAATATTCCTGTTCACCGCAGTGACTTGATCAAAGAAGAGGTCGGCCACAACAGTGTTCACATTGGTGCGATGGGCGGATGTGTCAAGCATGTCACGGAACCGGATTGTCTCAAGGGTCGACAGTGCCATGGTTGTAGCAAGCACGTCATTGTCAAAGGTGTTCCGGGGTGCCTCGACTACTTTGTCGAAGAAGAACGGCGCTTGCAGTTCCAGTGGGACAGGATTCAGGATCGTCGAGACGATCCGTTGATGCTGCGTACCATGATGCACGTCGGTACAGAGCTGGGCTTTGTGCGTGGCAGACGCAAGATCCTCGAGGACTCAAATGTGCCTAACGGTACCGTTATTCAAATTCCAAGAGACTTTGACCCAAGCGAAGTTCGACTTGGCTTGATGGAACAAGGACTTCAAGAGGCTTCCAAGCCAGAACCCAATACGATGACCGCAGATATTGCGCGTTTACTGCCAGGAGTATTCAAAAATGCCTAAGAAAATCATTACGGAAGATACGTTGCCGGTTTTTTTGCATGACCTCGATTTATGGAATGGCAAACTCACGTGGGAATTGTACACCAAGCGTATGGTCACGCGTCTTGATGAGGAGTCCATCTCCCTGGTGACCCTGAAAAGCCACCGTCAGATCAGTGAAGCCTTTCGCCAGGCCAAAGAGCGCCTCAAGGACGTGAAGAATCATGATATCAAACAGTACGGGGCAACGACGGAAGTAATGCTGAAAGAGATGCAAGCACTCAAGGCTCAGTATGTACGCGTCAATAATGACCTCGAAGCGTTACAGCTTATTTTCAACAACGTGGTCAACAACCTCTACATGATTGATAACTTGGATCTCAAAGCGCTACAGAATGCGATGATGACTCCGCCACGCGATATGTCTAAAAAGGGGACGATTCATGGCTAAGAAAGGTTCTAATGGAAAGCAAGAAGGTGAAGCTAGTGCTAAATTGGTAACAGACTGGATCAAGATACGTGAAGACCGCAGAGACTGGGACGAGTATGCCTACTCTGGGCGAATCAATAGAAGTGCGTTAGCAGCGGAGTTGGGCGTCGCCAAGAGCGTGATGGATCAGAATCCGACGGTAAAAGCGCTTTTGAAGGCTAAGGACAGACTCTGGTTCGAATCCGAGGCGCTGAGCAGAGAAGCGGCTCATGAGAGGGCTGAGAAGCGCACTCAGGACGTTTCAGTCACTAATAGCCAAAACACAAAGCGAATTGCGGAACTAGAGGTTGAGCTGCGTCAGCTTCGCAAGGAACTTGCGAAGCACCAAAGCCTTGAAGCTCTTGTGCAGTGTGGCTTTCCCGGACTACGCCCATGAATCAGATCGTTCACCTTTTCACCGTCGTCCAGGTCAATACTGTGCGGAGCTTTGGCTATGCCATGGTCAGCGTGCTGAACAATGACGGCAGTCGAGCCAAACGGGCAGAACCCTTGGTAGTGCGCTTTCCCGAAGATGCCAGAGAACTGGTAGTAAAAGGTTCGGTGTGGAGGGTGTCAGGCGAAGAGCGTATGTCCTCATTTTCCGTCGGAAAATATACCATCTATGAAACTGTCATCGACGCCAAAAAAGTGGAGTTCGTGCGCCCTTCAGGGTTGCTTTTGGCTCGCTGGATTAGTGCAAACGTGCAGGGTATTGGTCCGGTCATCGCCAATCGCCTGGTCAGGCAACGCAAGCTTGAGAAATGGGTGGCGGCGGGTGACGTAAAATCAATTATGTCGGTTGCAGATATGACAGAAAAGCGAGCCAATCGACTGATTGA
>CAITDH010000060.1 GCA_903891045.1 uncultured Desulfobulbaceae bacterium
ATAGACGGTCGCATCGTGCGCATGGAGATCGCCACCGACATAACCGAACGTAAAAAAGCTGAACAGCAACTTGAACAAAAAAATGCCGAGCTTGAACGCTTTACCTATACCATTTCCCACGACCTCAAGAGCCCGATTATCACCATCAAGGGGTTTCTTGGCACCCTGATCGCCGATGCCAGGGCCGGAAAGATTGAGCGGATGGAGAGCGACATCAAGCGTATCGCTAGGGCGGCTGACAAAATGCAGGCCCTTCTGGAGGACGTGTTGGAGCTGTCCAGAATCGGCAGGATGATAAACCCGTCGGTGGAATTTTCCATGACGAAAGCGGCCCAGGAGGCCATCGAAGCTCTGGATGGCATGATCAGGGCTAAAGGCGTTACTGTCACGATCGAACCGGACATGCCAATAGTTCTTGCTGACCTCCACCGGATCAGGGAGGTCATGCAGAATCTGATCGAGAACGCCATCAAATATATGGGAAACCAGGCAGAGCCGCGGGTCGAGGTGGGCTGTCGTATCCTGGACGATGGCAGGCAGGCGTATTTCGTCAAGGATAACGGTCTGGGCATCGATTTGAAATTCCGGGACAAAATCTTCGAGCTGTTTGAGAAGCTGGATACCCATTCGGAAGGGACCGGGATTGGACTGGCCTTGGTTAAACGGATCATTGAGCTCCATAACGGCACGATCTGGGTCGAGTCGGCAGGCCCTGACCAGGGTTCTACCTTTTATTTTACATTACCGCAGTCAAACGCACAGGGAGAGAAAGTATGAAGGGAGAGCCATTGAACATCTTACTGGTTGAGGATAATGAAGACCATGCCGAACTGGTTCAGAGGAGTTTCGAGGAGAACCGTGTAGCCAACCAGATTTATTGGGTCAAGGATGGCGAGGAGGCCCTTGACTATCTTTTTCATCGAGGAGCCTATACCGACAAAGCCAATAGCCCCTGTCCCAACCTGATTCTCCTTGACTTGAGATTGCCAAAAGTCGATGGTATCGAAGTGCTGCAGACAATCAAGTCGGATCAAAAGCTCAAACTTATACCCGTGGTTGTGCTCACCTCATCTGAGTCGGAACTGGATGTATGTAAGGTCTATGATTCCCATGCCAACAGTTATCTGGTCAAGCCCATTGATTTTGAAAAATTCACTACACTGATGCACGATCTTGGCTTCTACTGGCTGGGATGGAATGTCAATCCGTTGAGATAACGACTGATCGCAGGAGCATTTATGATCGATCCGCAGGTGATTTTGATTGTCGAAGATGAGGATGACCATTTTGAACTTATTCAGAGGGGTTTTTCCGACCAAGACTCTGGATATCGTCTCGAACGAGCAAGCACCATTCAGGAGGCTCGGCAGCAGATCCTCGCGTTTGCTCCCGCGCTGGTAATTTCCGACTGGAAACTGCCGGATGGCGACGGGATCGAGTTACTTCGGCAAGAGGATTCCAGTTCTTCCCTTTACCCCGTAATCATCATGACCAGCCACGGCAACGAGGCGTGGGCTGTTGAGGCGATGAAGCACGGTGCCCTCGATTACATCGTGAAGTCCGTGGAAACATTGCTGGATATGCCGCGGAGTGCGCAACGGGCATTACGGGAATGGGACAACATCACCAAGCGAAAGCAGGCGGAAGAGGATATCCTCAAAAGCAAGGAGGAATGGGAGCGGACCTTTGCGGCCATCGGCGACATTATCACCATTCAGGACACCAACCACCGCATTCTTCGGGCTAACCGTCGGGCCTGCGAGGCGCTCGGTGTTCAGCATCCCGAGGATCTGGTTGGCAGATTTTGCTATGAGGCATTCCATGGCGGGACCCAGCCTTGTGATGGTTGCCCGGCTGTGCTCGCTGCCAAGGATGAGTCAATCCATACTGCCGAAATCGTACATGAGCGGCTAGGCAAGACTTTCTCGGTCTCTGCCGCCCCTGTTTTCGGCGCGGACAACAAACTGTCGGCCATTATCTATGTCTCAAGGGACGTCACGGAGATAAAGATGTTGGAGGAGCAGTTGCGCCAGTCCCAAAAGATGGAGGCAGTGGGTACTCTGGCTGGCGGCATTGCCCATGATTTTAATAACATCCTCACGCCAGTGCTCGGATACGCAGAAATCATCGCCCAAAGCCTTCCCGCCGACAGCCCAATGATTGAACCAGCCCGTGAGGTGCTTAAGGCAGGCATGCGGGCGCGGGATCTGGTCAAACAGATCCTCACCTTCAGTCGGCAGAGTGAGCAGGAACGCAACCCCATTCAGATCCATCTGGTGATCAAGGAGGCGCTCAAACTGCTGCGTTCCTCCCTGCCCACTACCATCGAGATCAAGCAGGATATCAGTACCGAGGCTATGGTGCTGGCCGATCCAACCATGATCCACCAGGTGATGATGAACCTCTGCACCAATGCCTCTCATGCCATGCGGGAGGCTGGCGGCGTCCTCGCTGTTTCCTTGGCTGAGGTGAATATCGATTCCGATGACTATGCCACTGAGCTGCACCTCAAACCTGGCCGCTACCTGCGGCTGGAGGTGAGCGACACCGGTTGCGGTATGCCGCGTGAGATTGCGGAAAGGATATTTGAGCCTTATTTTACGACCAAGGCCAAGGGAGAAGGGACCGGGCTGGGGCTCTCCGTGGTACACGGCATAGTCACCAAGCTTGACGGCAACATCACGGTATACAGCGAACCGGGCAAGGGCAGCACATTTCATGCCTATTTTCCCAAACACTTGGGGAATAAAGCAACGGACAATGCAAGGGTGGCACCTCCCCCTCTGCCCAGGGGGCATGAACGCATCCTAGTGATAGACGACGACGCGGTGATCGCCGAGCTGACACGGATAATCCTTACATCACTTGGCTATCAGGTAACCGTCTACATCTACTCCCCCCAGGCATTGGAACAGTTTGAGGCACACCCGGAAGATTTCGATCTGGTGATCAGCGACATGACTATGCCGCACATGACCGGGGCCGATCTAGCCCGACGGATGCTGGCCATCAGGCCCGACCTTCCGATCATCCTCTGCACCGGCTTCAGCGAGATCATCAACGAGGAGAAGGCCAAGGCCCTGGGCATACGCCGACTACTGATGAAACCGGTGCAGTGCGATGAGCTGGCTAAGGTGTTGCGGCAGATGCTCGATCAGCCCAAGGAATGATGGGGGGCAACGAATTGCTGGTTGACAATATCCCTCTATGGTTTTGCTCAATTCTCAGTACTCATCGGTCTGAATTCCCACCGGCACAGGATTGACATTTTCATCACCAGTCACTCCTATGCAGTTGGCAGCGCCCATGAGCAATCGGAAGCAGAATGGTAAATTCTGACTGAGGATTGATCATAGGCATAAAAAGTAATGTTCAACCTTTTTGAAAAGGAGGCAAGTGTCTATGGCA
>CAITDH010000061.1 GCA_903891045.1 uncultured Desulfobulbaceae bacterium
ATCAATCTGCAAGGCCACATGGGCAAGATCATCCTTGCCCAGCCAGGTGCCTTTGACCTGACCCACAACCACCCCGGCAATCTGGATAGCCGCACCCTTTTTAATCCCGGAGATATTGTCAAATTCAGCATTGACGACATAACTCTTCCTCGCGCTCAAAATCCCGACCTCACCAAGCTGCAAGGCCAGATAGCCAAAGGCAAGAAAGCCAGCCACCATAAAGAGACCAACAAAGAATTCAAGACCGTTCTGTTTCATTTTTTCACCATTCCACCACATAACTCTGAGACATTTCACTGATTGATTAGAGTATACTATTCTCTTTCACTTATTCACTGTACCCATTGTACTTTCCACAAATGCATGGATATGCGGCTCCTGCGACTTTTGCATGGCCTCAGGGCTGGCAAACACATCGGTTTTCCCCGCATTTAAGACAACAATCTGATCGGCCAGCCGAAAGACCTTGGGGATATCATGACTGACAATCACCGCCGTATACCCAACCTGCTTCTGGGTCCTGGCAAAAAGATTATAGATATCCTCGGTCATGGCCGGATCAAGGCCGGTTGTTGGCTCATCAAAAAGCATGATCTCCGGCTTTAATTGCAAGGCCCGAGCCAGCCCCACCCGTTTGCGCATACCGCCGCTTAATTGGGCGGGAAACTTTTCCTCATGGCCGGTCAGCTCAAGCTGGGTCAGAATAGCCATGACCTGCTCACGGATCTCCTGTTCCGACTTGGTGGTTCGCTCACGAAGCGGCAGGGCCACATTCTCAAAAACACTCAAGGAGTCAAACAGGGCCGCGCCCTGAAACAGGACACCAAACCGGGTACGCAACTGCTCAAGGGCCCGCCCCCGCAGCCCGGTCATATCAACACCCGAGACCAGAATCTGGCCGCTGTCAACCGGCATCAGGCCAAGAATCAGCTTCAGGGTGACACTTTTCCCCTGACCGCTGCCACCGGCAATAACGGTGGTCTTGCCGACAGGGATGGTAAAATTGACATGATCAAGGATCATCTGGCGCCCCCCATCCGTCTTGGCGAAGGATTTGACCACGTCCCTGAATTCTATAGCTGATTCACTCATAAAACGTCACTCATAACAGCACTGCTGTCAATAAATAGTCAAAGATAAGGACGGCAATAGACGAATAGACCACGGCCTGGGTGGTCACCCGGCTGACGCTCTGGGCCCCGAATCCGGCCCCACGGATCTGATAGACCAGATAGCCGCGTCCGGTGCAGATCCAGACCACCAGCAGGGCAAAGACAAAGGATTTGATCGTTCCCAGCCAGATATCATGATTGGTGACACTCGTCCGCATCCCCTCCAGATAACTGCCGGGATTCACTCCCATTAGCTTCACCCCGGCGATATAACCGCCGGTAATCCCCACCACATCAAAAAGGGCGGTCAACAGCGGAACAGACACCAGCGTTGCCAGAAATTTGGGGGAAATCAGATAGCGAAAGGGATCAACAGCCATGCACTCGAGGGCATCAATCTGCTCCGAGATCCGCATGATGCCAAGCTCGGCGCACATGGCAGAACCTGCCCGGCCGGCCACCATGATGGCGGTCAGAACCGGCCCGAGTTCCATGATCAAGGTGAGGGAAACCGCAGAACCAAGCATCCCCTCCGCCCCGAACTTGTGCAGCGAATAATAGCCCTGCAGCCCCAAGACCATTCC
The DNA here is from genome assembly GCA_903891045.1 of uncultured Desulfobulbaceae bacterium. Lineage (GTDB taxonomy): Bacteria > Desulfobacterota > Desulfobulbia > Desulfobulbales > Desulfocapsaceae > UBA2270. The sequence goes on from CAITDH010000061.1 coordinate 1,697, forward strand.
CGTCGATGCCGCCGTAAAAAAGATAACCATCACCGACCCGGCACCGATAAAATGCATCTGCCGCATGAACTCGGCGAAACGAAAAGGCCGCCGGAATATTCCTTTAATCGCAAGCCACAGATAGAGCCCCATCCGCCCCATATCCTGAAGCACATAGAGGCCCGTCTCTCCTAATTTTTCCACGGGATTTCGTTGCATACCGCCTTCACCCTGCTTAAACACCATCTAAAATATCAGCAAAACACCAACTCAATTTGTGCAGAATACCTCACCTGTTGCCAAATCGCACCTATCATTTAGGTGCCGTTATGAAATGGACAGTGCTTTTTTGCTCATTTTATTACACAGGCCAGGGATGGCCCAGTGTCGCTCGCTTTATGGACGGATAAAAAGCAACCAGCACCTTATGCCGCTTCACAGAAACAGCCAATCTCTTCCGGCTGTTGCTGTGAGTGGTGTCTGGCAGAGAACAGACAAAAAGCCGTTACGAAAATTTAAAGATATAGAGTATCCAAACTCTACATCTTCCTCGGATCAAATGCCTCACGCAGGGCCTCGCCAATAAAAATCAGCAGGACCAGGGTGCCAACCAGCAAAATAAAGGTGGAGAGGGATAGCCACCAGGCATCAATATTAGACTTACCCTGGGCCAGCAGTTCACCCAGACTGGGGGTGGCGGGAGGTACACCGAGGCCGAGGAAATCCAGACTGGTCAGGGCCAGGATCGAGGCCGACATCCGAAAGGGCAGAAAGGTGATGACCGGCGTCATGCCGTTAGGCAGAAGATGACGAACCATGATCGTGACATTGGAGACCCCAAGAGCCCGGGCAGCCTTCACATATTCCATGTTCCGCCCTTTGAGAAACTCGGCGCGGACATAATCGGAAAGCCCCATCCAGCTGAAGAGCGAGAGCAGAATCAGGAGCAGCAGAACACTCGGTTTGAAGATCGAGGCAAAGATGATCAGCAGATAGAGCTCGGGCATGGCGCTCCAGACCTCGATAAAACGCTGGCACAAAAGATCCGTCCTGCCGCCAAAGAATCCCTGGATAGCCCCGGCAAAGATCCCCGCCAGGGTTCCTACCAGGGTCAGGGCAAAACCAAAGAGCACGCTCAGCCGGAAGCCATAAAGCAGCCGGGCCAGGACATCCCGCCCCCGGTCATCGGTACCCAGGACATTCTCGCTGGTCGGTGGGGACGGCACCGGGCCATCGATAGCCAGATTGATGGTGTTGAAGCTATGGCGGTTGAGGGGGAAAAAGGCCCGATTATCGCCACTGGTGATCCGCTCCAGGATATAGGGATCTTTATAATCGGCCTCGGTCTCAAAGTCCCCGCCAAAGACCTTTTCAGGATACGCGCGCACCAGGGGAAAATAAAAATCGCCATTATAGCGAATCAGGACCGGCACATCATTACTGAGCAGCTCGGCGCCCAGACTGATCACAAAGAGCAGGCCAAAGAGCAGCAGGCTTACGTAACCGCGGCGGTTCCGCTTGAACCGCCGCCAGCGCCGGTACTCCGGGGCATGGCCATGACTCGACATCTCTTGCTTTTCCACGTTACTCAACACTTTCAAAGCTTATTCGAGGATCCACCACCAGATAACTGAGATCTGACAGCAGGCGGGAGATGAGACCAACAATGGTGAAAAAATAGAGCGTTCCCAGCACCACGGGATAATCCCGGTTGAGAACGGATTGATAGGCAACAAGTCCCATCCCGTCGAGCGAAAAAATCGTCTCAATCAGCAGACTGCCGGTAAAAAAGGCGGCGATAAAATAGCCGGGAAAGCCAGTTATTATGG
>CAITDH010000062.1 GCA_903891045.1 uncultured Desulfobulbaceae bacterium
CCGATATCATCGTGAAAGCGACCTCACCCCAAATACCCGACTGTTATCCGAGGAATCCCGGCGATACCAGCGCTCAACGCCGCTGCCGAAGCTAAATCCCCACGCCGACGACGAATCGCGAGGTTCAGCCCAAACCCACCCACCGCTGGTCTTAAAAGCCGGGTCCATATTCCGTTCGCCAACACCATCCTGATACAGAGCTCTCAATTCCTTCTTCATCGGCATGCGCCAGCCACCGCCCGCCAACTTACACGCGGCCACCCACTTCTCAGCCTGGGAATAATTTATATCTTTATCCGGGCCCACTACCCACGCAAGGCCGGTCTGATCATCAGTGATCACCCCATCCGCAGAAACCGTGAACAAATGCTCGGCGGCAGTAGCCCCCGTGGCCAGATCGACAACCTTTCTGCCGTCTTTTTTCGCATAGGCCTTTTGAATTTGCATGGGATTGGGCAACAAAACAGTTTCCCCCTGCAGTGCACTCTTTACCCTGAGACCTTGCCTAACAGTCCATTTATCAGACCAGGGTTGCAGCACATACTGGGATGATGGATATAAGCCTTTCAACGTAAAGAATCCTTTCGAACCAGTCACCGCCTCGATTCGTTCATAGCCCTTGATCAGCTGCCCCTGCTGCATCGCCATAATCTTCACCCCAGCCACCGGTTTATTGTTCCAATCCACCAGCTTTCCTTCCACCGATGATGACTTGCTGCCTTTACAGGCGGCAATACCCATCGCACAAAACATCAACAATACTAGCCAGATTACTCGGCCCCTCATGACTTCATTAACACTTCTTTGCTCCACTCTTCTTGCCATTTTTTCTCCCTTTTTCTGTATTCGATCAACACCCGAAGGTATAACTCAAAAATACACCCTTTCCGGCACATCCTATTCTGAATTGAACTGTTTCGTTTCATCCTGAAGACGCTACTGCTATTACCTTATCATTTTCTGACATGGTAATGTCGTGAATATCAACGGCAAGACAACCGTCAACATCTTCATAAATGTTGTTTAATAATTCGTCAGAAATATCCCCTTGTGTTACCCACCCTGGAATAGATGGAACTTCTATCCAATAACCACCTTCTTCTGCTTCATGGATTAAAAGTTTTCAACTTCATAATTCCCTCCAGCAGTTCATCACATCACTCACCATTCCCTATTTTCCGACTAGAAACTGCTCCACCCTATCTACTTCTTGCTTGCTGCCAATAATCAAGGAGACCCGCTCGTGGAGCTCCGTGGGCTGAATATCCAGGATCCTCTGCCCCTCGTCAGTAATGGCACGACCACCAGCATGTTCCACCAGAAAGGCCAGAGGTGATGCCTCATACAGCAGGCGCAGTTTTCCTTTAGGTTTGTCCGGGTTTCGACAATCACGGGGATAGAGAAAAACCCCGCCGATAATCAGGTTCCTGTGAAAATCCGCTACCAACGTACCTATATAACGCGAGCTGTAAGGACGTCCCGAATCCCCATCAATCTCTTTCAAATACTGCACATACTCACGCATCTCAGGGTACCAATAGTGACAATTCCCCTCATTGATGGAGTAATATTTACTCTTTTCCGGGATGCGGATATTTTCATGAGAGAGAAAAAACTCCCCAACACTCGGGTCCAGGGTAAAACCATGAACCCCGTCGCCAGTGGAATAAACGATCATAGTGGAAGAACCGTAGATAATATATCCGGCAGCAATCAGGCTGCTTCCCGGCTGGAGGATATCCTGCAAGGTTCCCTGTTTTCCCTGGCTCTGACGACGATGGATCGAGAAGATAGTGCCGATACTGACATTGACATCGATATTGGACGAACCGTCCAACGGATCAAAGGCCAGGGTATATTTCCCCTCATATCCCTCCTGGGCCGGAATAATCTCGTCATCTTCTTCCGAGGCCATGACGCAGATATAGCCGCTCCTAGCCATTCTCCGTTTAATGGTATTATTGGCGAACTCATCCAGCTTCTGCACCTCTTCGCCCTGGATATTGGTCTTGCCTGAGACCCCTATGACATCGGCCAGCCCGGCCATATTAACCTCGGCGGAGATAATCTTGGCGGCGACAATCAGTTCTGTCAGCAGACCTGACAAATCACCTGTGGCCTCACGATGCATGTGCTGGTTATTCATGATCTGTCGATGGACAGTTATTCCTACTGGTCGTTTCATCTTTTCTCCTGATTTAATTGATAAGAACAGCTATCAGCCGAGGTTTTTGCAGGTAAGCGATCCCGCAAGAGGTCCTTCTTTCTTCCATTTCCGCACCAATCCCAGAAGAATCCTGACCCCTATGCCTGACGGCCCTTTGGGAACATAGGATTTTTCCGTGAACTCCCAGGCGGTGCCGGCAATATCCAGATGGGCCCAAGGAGTGTTACCAACAAATTTTTCCAGATAAGCGGCGGCGGTGATGGTTCCGGCCGACTTGCCGCCACTGTTTTTCATATCGGCCACCTGTGATTCTATCTGTTTTGTGTACTCTTTTCCAAGAGGTAGACGCCACAACGGCTCACCACTTCGCTCTCCTGCATCCAAAAGACGATTAACCAGCTCATCGTTATTGCCAAGCAGGCCGGTTCGATGATGGCCAAGACCAACAATCACCGCCCCGGTCAGGGTGGCAAGATCAATCACCCAATCGGGTTTGAATTTCTCCAGGCCATAGGCCAGGGCATCGGCTAGGATCAACCGCCCCTCGGCATCAGTATTGACGATCTCCGAGGTCAGGCCATTATAGTGGGTGATGATATCCCCTGGTTTCAGGGCCGAACCACCAGCCATATTATCGGTTGATGGAATAATGGCGATCACCCCCAGATCGGGCCGCTCCTCGCCCACCGCCTGCATAAGGGCCATGACGGCAGCGCCGCCGCACATATCATATTTCATATCCTCCATACCGGCTGCCGGTTTAAGGCTGACTCCTCCTGAATCAAAGGTGAGGCCCTTGCCGACAATAAGCACAGTCTGCGATTTATGAATTGGCCGATATTCGAGAATCACCATCTTCGGCGGTTCCGTTGAGCCCTGATTCACGGCCAGGATACCGCCCATCCCCAGACGCTTCATATCAGCCTTGTCCAAAACCGTACATTTCAGGGAATATTTTTTGGCAAGCATGCGGCCATAGGCGGCGAAATGGGAAGGCGTCCAGCCATTTCCCGGTTCATTGGCCATATCCCTTGCCTCACGGACCGCCAGGGCCGCAACCTGTCCCGCGCGCATCCCCTTGAGCACGGCATCCGTGCTTGCCCTGACGCACAGACGAATCTCCTCGAGACCTCGATACGACTTTTCTTCAGGATCATTCTTTTTATATTTCAAAAAACGATAGTCACCCAGCAAGACCCCTTCACTCATGCATTCAGCCACCTCTTTTGCCCGGATGCCGAGGATCTCAGGAAGACAGATCATTATCTTCTTCGCCTTCACC
>CAITDH010000063.1 GCA_903891045.1 uncultured Desulfobulbaceae bacterium
CATATTTTGCAGAAGGCATGGGACATGAAAAGGCCGGATTTTCGCCGTCCGCAGTGACCCAGGCATTGGCTGAGATCCAGGAAGCCAGGGATATGCCTTTATTTTTTGTGGAAGAGATTGCGGGAAGAATATTGATATCTCCGTTCGATTATAGCAAGTTTTTTGATCATGTCAGGGTGGAGGAATCAGGTTATGGGCGAGGGAATGCTTCTACAGAGTACTATCTTCATTTGGAAGCTGCCAATACGGAAAATGCTGCCGGATCTGTTAAATGGCAGTTTAGTGAGACCAGTCAAGAAATGGCGGATAGCTGGTTTGGAACTTATTATTTGGATACCAGTATACCCGCCACAAGCCTGAACAGACAGGCACTCTTTGACAATATTGCTCAAAAAGTTGCAATGAAAATGAATACCGATTACAAGACGATCGTTTCTATGGAAACCAATCTTGCTGCGTCCCTCGGCGTTAGTATTAAACCGCTGGCGATCCGCGAAGCCTACTGGAGGATCATTGCGGCTGCAAGACGGTATACATTGAATGATCTGCAGGCTATTCTCAATGAAAAAGCACGGGTAATACTTGCCTACGACGATGAAAAGAAGTTGCCTCAAAGTAAGGAAGAATGGCGTTCTTTCCTGGGGGCAGAACTTGTTCCAGGCGGATATGCGTCTCCTTACAGGGCAGTTTTTGGATCCGACGGGGCGATGACGGTGGAGCAGGCGCGCAAGGTCATTGAGGAGGCATGGATCATCGAGGTCCCGCAACCGGAGCATAATGGGGATCATCAAAGTCTCTGGAGACTGGGATTGTTTTCGGGGAATCCTGATGATCCACAGGATGACACCGGTACATGGGTCAATGAATTCCGTGTTCTTCTCGGAGAAGATGGCGGGACAAGTAAAATTATTGAAGAGGATGGCAGGTTTGTGATTTCACTTGGCCCTCTTGCCGACAGGCAAGGGGCACAACAGGAAGCTGAAAAGGTCAAGCACCAGCTGTTATCAAAGTTGAAAGATCCAATTAAAGGTGTTCCGGCGTTGACGGTAAAGGATGCGTTACAGGTCATTAAGGATGCACAGATCATGGAGCTCCCGAAAGATACGTCTACTAAGGAGTATGAACATCGTTGGGGATTGGTATTGTTTTCCAGGAATCCGGGGAACCAACAGGACAATACAGATGCAAAGGTTAAAGAATTTCGTCGTCTTATTGGAGAAGATGGCAACGATAGTAGTATCTCTGAGCAGGATGGCAAGTTTGTTATTATAATTGGATCTGATATTTACAAGCAGATAGCATTGGAAATGGCTCAAGAAATTAAAGCAAGGTTGTGGGTGCAGGCCAAGATCAGGGTTGGTAAGGAAAGAAGGGTGTTAATTCCATTGCTTGGTGGGGGAGAAGGGAATTTTGGGGTACAAGAAGTCCTTCAACGTTTGCAGGAGTTAGAGTCTCAGTCTCAAAATGGCGATAGTCTGAATACTCATTATAATGATTTGTTGGCATGTATTATGACGTTATTGCAGAGATATTTGCCAGAGGCAAATATCACACTGAATCAGAATTATATAGAATGGCATGTCGGGAATGTAGATAAATTCAGGAAAAAGATCGATGAATTAATGCAGTTTATAAAATCAACCGTGCGCGAAAATACAGAAATGAAGCAGGACCATCTGGTTGTTAAAACAGAATCCAGGGTGGTGTTTCAAGGGGAACCCGATTATGTAAAAAATAATTTTGAGCTAAGTGAATTAATAAATTGGCTTCCAACTCCGTTTTCGTTCGAGGATGGGTGGGTAAAGGGTGGTGGCACCTTTGAATCTTTGTTGAGGCCATACGCTGATATGTTACTTAACAATAAAGGTATTTTATTTGATGAAGGAGATATTTTAAGAGCTCCTAATGGCGATTGGCACGTTAGAAAAAGCGAGGTTTTTCTACGGTGGTGGAATGAGATAACCTGGCAGGTACAAGCCATGGAACGAGGCCTTGCCAGGAATGACACTCATCCAACTAATGAAGTCGCGGAACAACAAGATAATGCAGCATTACCACCCGGCGGTATCGACCTCAACGCCAAAAAGATGGACCTGGACGTGGCCAGAGATGGCAAGGGCGTTGAGATGCAATTCGACCCGGCCATGGTCGCGGAGTTCCGCAAGGGTAATTTTACGGGTGTCGAGGGCATCATCCTCAAGATCGTCCCGATCGAGAATCCTTTGCTCCTGCTGGGACTGGAGTCGAGTCCGACGGGAAGTCAATTGGCCAAAGGGTAAGCTATGAGGTTGGATGCCATGAAGAAGGGATTCTCTTTCCGTTTGATCTCTGCCTCGATCCTTGTCAGTTTCCTGACAACCGGGGTGGTACCCTCCGGCGCGTATGCGCAGGCGCTGAACCTTCCGGCACCGGGGACCATGGTCTCTCTGACACCGGCCTATATGCCGGTCCTCATGAAGGGTGTGCGGGTGCATCCCGAGAACCC
>CAITDH010000064.1 GCA_903891045.1 uncultured Desulfobulbaceae bacterium
CGACATCGGGTTGTTCCTGGCCGAACGCCCGGTGGATGCATGATACATCACCGTGAATATCAGCAAAGGCTGCAATGATCATATGTGTTTTCTCTTGGTATGGTTTGGAATCGCCAGACCCTGTCAACGGTCTTTTCAAACTGAGCCATTTTCGGTCGTGAAAAGTGAGCCACCCAGTCCTCATGACGGGCTCATTTCCACACCTTCCTTTCCGACTTTTCCACGAAGCCTGTAGCTGTTGCCTTTGATGTTCACAACAACGCTGTGGTGCAGCAGGCGGTCCAGAAAGGCCGTAACAATGACCGGATCATGAAACAGTTCGGTCCAGTCGGAGAAAGCCTTGTTTGACGTAATAATTGTGCTGGCCTTCTCATACCGATTGGCAATGAATCTAAAAAAGAGATTGCACTCCTCTCGGTCAATTGGTGTATAGCCAACCTCATCCACGATCACCAACGCCGATTTGTTGTAGCCCCTGCCTCTGCCTTTACGCTCGGCATAATGGTCTTTTTTTAGCTTTCCGATTAAGGATTCCATGGTGGTAAAATAAATACTCATTCCGGACTGACAGGCCTTCAGCGCCAACGATACGGCCAGATGGGTCTTGCCCACGCCGGGAGGCCCCAGAAAGACCACATTACCCTTCCGCCCAATAAATGTCAGATCAAAGAGGGACATTACCTGCTGGCGATCCAGCTTGGGCTGAAAGGCAAAATCAAACTCATCGATGCTTTTGATAAAGGGAAGCCCCGATATTTTTAGTGATGTCTCCACCCGGCTCTGTTCACGGCGGCTGACCTCCTCTTCCAGAAGGTCATCGAGAAAAGAAAGATAGCTCTTGCCCCCAGCCTGTGCCGCCTGCATCACACTTTCAAGGATTTCGCCCATACGGGGAAGCCTCAGCCTCATTAGGCTGGTCTGAATGCGATCCAAAATCAGGACATCACTCATATCCGAACCTCCCCGGCAACACGGTCATAGATATAGGAAGGCCTGATCTCAACGTCCATGTCATAGAGCGGTTTTATAGGGCTGATGGTGCATTTTGCCCGGCCCTTGCCGGGATTGCCATGGCCGTACTTGCGGCGGTTCATCTCCCGATCCATTGTCAATGCTTTGTAGAATTTCTTGTCCTGAATCAGATGTCCTTTGCCTTCAGGTATTTCATAGGTCACAATCAAATGATCATCCTCAAAGATTCTCATGAACCTGTCCTTTACGCGCAGGATGAGATCTCTCCCCACCAGAGTATGAGGGACAACATAGCTGTTGCCTTCAAAACGAACCGTGCAGTCTTTGTTGACCTTGCGATAGATTCGCCATGAGGTGTCGAAAGCCTGCGGCGGCAGCGTCTGTAACTGGGGCCGCTCTCGCTCGAATCGCTGCGACACCACTTCGTGGGTTGTCCCATGAATCCGCTGGTCTTTGAGCTGTAGCCATTGGAGCAGGTCCCTGTTGGCCGTCTCACGGCAGATAAACCCGTACCCCCGCCAGAACCCCTCCCGAATAAAGTAATAGGGCCGCTCCACCTTCCCCTTTACCCAGGCGGCATACGCCGGGGCAACCATCGGCTTGAAACCATAATGCAAGGCAAAGCCTACCAGGGTTCCGTTGAACTTGTCCTTGCCGGCTATCTTGCCGATAAAGACGTTCTTCATCCGGTCATAGAGAATCTCTTCGGGCACGCCGCCGAAATAGTCAAAGGCATGAATATGGCAATCCAGAAAAGTCGGCAAATCGCACCGCTCGACAAACTCGGAGTATATCTTGCGCGAAAAGCCCAGAATCATCGAAAAAAGATAGAGTTTGTTGATCGTACCGTCGGCGTTTTCAACCTGGAACTCTCCAAAGTCAACTTGCGACTGAAACCCCGGTTCTGTCTCGAATCGCATATAGGCGATCTTCTGACGTTCATCCTTGATAGCATGAACCGCTCTTTTTACAATCTCATAGCTCCCGGGGAAATCCATCGTCCGAAGACGATCATATATCCAGGTGGCCTTGTACTCAATGTCTTCCTCAAGCCATGCAGCAATGTTGCCCTGAAATGGGTCAAGCAGACTCTTCCTGTTTGTCTTGCTCCGATCCGGTTCAGGATAGCCTTGATTGTCAATGTACTTTTTTACTGTATTGCGGCTGATGCCCAACTTCTTGGCAATCTGCCTCTGAGTCAACCCCTTTCTCATCATTACAAGAATGTCCAAAACGGTCTCCTTTTTTTCAAATGCGCCACCTCTCTTATACTGAGATAAAAATAAAACCTTATCCTTTTCTCTCAGTAACTCAACCTCTAAAGTGGCTCACTTCTTAACGACCATTTTTGGCTCAATTTATCACGACCGGGGATATATGTTTCCAAAAAAACAAATGCCTACTATTAACTTATATTTTGTTTGCATTCTTGCCCCCTTTTAGGGTTATGCTTTTATTAA
>CAITDH010000065.1 GCA_903891045.1 uncultured Desulfobulbaceae bacterium
ATGTAGAGAATATCTGTGCATGGGGTTCAGGAACCGTTACCCTTGTCCTATGCACATTGAGAGCCAGAAAAAGGAAGGAGGGGGAAAAAGAGGATATGTCCTGTGATGTAGGCATGTTATCTGCTCGTGGCTGCTGAGCTGGGTGTGGCGAATGGTGCTGTTTTCCGCAGATCTTCCGCTACCGACTGCAACAAAAAAGAGACAGTGAAACATTCAGGTGTCACTGTGACCCGGGTTGCGCCTCCAGTCAGGGCGTGCATGGAGAAGGGGGAGGTGAGTTCAGGGACTCCTGAAGGTATCGGCATCGATTTGATGGCGGCGCATCAACCGTTGAAAGGCCTGGCGCTCCATGCCGCTGGCCTTGGCTGCGGCCGAGACGTTTCCTTTGGAGCCCGTCAGGCAGTGGCGCAGATAGGCGCTGGTGAAGGGGCCGATCACCTCTTCCTTGGCTTGGCGATAGGGAAGCTGGTACACACAGGTGGGGACCTGGCCGTGTGCTTCTCCCTTCTTACCGTTGTCCTCGAAACTGGTCAGCTCATGGGGGGTGATCTTGCGGCTGTCAGAGAGGAGTACCGCCCGGTTGATGATATTCTGCAATTGGCGGACATTGCCCTTCCACTGCCGGCGCATCAGGCATTGCAGGGCCTCGGGGGTAAACTCCATCCCTTCCCGATCATATTCCCGGGAGTACTGGATCAGAAAATGCTGGGCCAGCAGGGGAATGTCGTCTTTGATCTCCGCCAGGGTGGGCAGGGTGACGGTCATCACGTTCAGGCGGTAGAAGAGATCTTCTCGAAATTCTCCCTTGGCCATCTTGGCCTCAAGATCCTGATTTGTGGCGGCCAGCACTCGGACATCCACCTTGATGGTCCTGGTCTGGCCCAGGGGCTGGATCTCTTTCTCCTGCAGGACCCGCAGGAGCTTGGTCTGGAGTCCCAGGGGGAGATCGGCAATTTCATCAAGGAAGATGGTGGAGCCATCCGCCTCAAGAAAGAGGCCGGTTTTGTCATGATCGGCGCCGGTGAAGGCCCCTTTGCAATAGCCAAAGAGTTCACTTTCCAGGATCTGTTCAGGCAGGGCCGGACAGTTGACGGTAATCATTTTTTTTTCGGCCCGTTTACTCATGGCATGGATGGTGCGGGCGGCCACTTCCTTGCCGGTGCCTGATTCTCCGCGAATGAGAACGGTGGCGTCGCTTTTTCCCAGACGTGCCAGGAGATCAATGGCTCGTTGCAAAGGCGGTGAATGACCGATAAAGCCGGTCAACCCGTTTTTGCTGGTCAGGCGCTGCTGGAGTTGCAGGTTTTCGCGCAGCAGGTAGGTCCGCTCCAGGGCGCGCCTGACCACCTGGCTGATCTTGTCGTTATCAAAAGGTTTCTCGAAAAAATCATAGGCGCCGTTTTTCAGGGCCTGCACGGCGATCTCGATGGTGCCATAGCCGGTCATGATGATGGTGCTGATGGTGGGGTCAATGGTGGTGATGGACTGCAGGAGCTGCAGGCCATCCATGTCCGGCATGATAATGTCGGTGAGCACCACATCCGGCTCCCAGCTTTTGACCAGTTCCACGGCCTCCAGGCTTGACGAGGTCAGGGCAACATCACAGCCGCATTTTTTGGACAGGACCTTTTTAAGCAGGTCAAGGAGATCCTGTTCATCGTCCACAATCAGTAACCGCTTTGCTTTCTGTTCCTGCTGCATGCTTTTTTATCCTTGAGAGTCCTTGATCATGGCTTGAAAATATTGTTGCACAAAACGACCGGAAACCGTATCAAAATTTGAGAATCGCAGGCCGGCAGCGGGAGGGAACTCACCGGTCAGGGCAAGAAAAACAGTGCGAGAGCAGTTCTCGATTGCCTTTTCCAACCTGTTTCGCGCCTGCACGTCCAGACCAGATCGGCAACGAAGCGGGCGATTGGCGTGCAGGAGGCAGGCCCGATCCACCAAGAGTGGACAGGAAAGGGTTTGAGAAGAAGAAATCCGCTGGGCCGCCTGTTCTGGACTGCCTCCTTCTGTCTGCTGTACTCTTTTGAGCAGACAGGACGTCTCGCCGGCCCGTGCCATGGCGGCAAGGCGTTGTTCCCGGCTTACCAGCCGATTCAGGGTATGGCTGATATTCACGGCCTCAATGAGTTCTATCTCGAAATAGGCATGACAGCAGGTGTCCGAATCCAGTTCCGTAGGGGCAATTCCTGCGGCCAGCGCCAGGGCCTCTGCTTCCTGCAGAACTGCTGCATATTCCCGGAGAAAGGGAAGAAGGCTCACCGTTTCCTTGTCTTCAATGGTTGGTTCACGCGCACTTAGTTGACCCTGTTGCTTACCATACTTGCGTAATAGTTGCCACTGGCTGTAGCTGCCGGGAGTCACCCTGTCTGCCTTCAGCCTTTTTTCAGTGAGCTTTAGGCCCAGTCCCCGCCTCAGCAGATAGGCGGAGACAAAGGTGCCGGTGCGGCCGAGGCCATGGCGGCAATGAATCAGGACTTTTTTCTTCAGGTAGAGGGCTTCATCCAGCCAGTGCAGGGCCTCTTCCATCAAATCCATATCCGGGGCGCATTCATCGGGGATGGGCAGATAATAGACCTCAAATCCTGATTGTTCTTCAATCTGGTGCAGGTCACAGAACTCGCCGCACAGATTGACAATGGCATTAATGCCCTGTTGGGTGATGGCATCAAGATCTTCGTAGGACATGGGCGCCGAGCCGACGGCCAGTTGGCTGGTGATCCAGGTTAAGGTATAGGCCATGGTTTCATCTTTTATTTACTGGTTCCAGCCAGGAAATCCTGGAGAGAGTGTTGTACGTCCTGCGTGTCATGGAGGGTCATATCCATAAGTTTAGTGGCGCCGAGCAAGCGGCCCAGGGTTATCAGATGCACCTGCATTTCCGGGGATGAAAGGGAGGAAACCCTGGCGTCCAGCAGGTCACCCCGGGTCTCGACCTGAAAACCTGCATCTTTGAGCAGGGTGCGGATAAAATCAAGACGCAGCAGACGACCGGAAAAATCAGCCCCGCCCCCGGCAAAACGAAAATGGCAATAGTTGGTGGTACTGTCCTCGCCGCAGATGCAATCGACCAAGGTAAAATGATAGCCGAAACGCATGTTCAGATTGACGTAATCGGCTCCCAGCACTGCATAGCTGGCAAATTCCGGCGCCTCGGTGCTGGCGATGCCATCGGCCATGGTCATTTCACCAAAGTGTTTCCAGTCAAAATGCGTTCTTTCCTGCCATTCTATAGGCGGATGGGTAAGCCCGGTCCACAGGGCCCGGAAAGGTGTTGAATGGATCTGGTCCTCCTTGATGTTCTCTTCCCCTGCGGCTGAAGGGGCCAGGCCGCCACCGACATCAACGACAAAGATAGCAAAGGGCAGTTCGGAAAGCAATTTTTTCCGACTATGCGATCTGGCTCCCAAACGATCCCCCAGGGAGAACATGGTTCTGACCGCCTGTTCATGGGCAAAACGGATAATATCATGGAGCGATCGGCAGGACTCAGGGGTAAATCCCTTGGCCTTAGGGGTCGCTCTTTCGCCATCCCTGGCTCGAGCGACACTCGGCCACCCCTGGCCAGCGTCCACCAGATGCAGGGGGGTAATGTGGTCCAGGAGCTTGCGCAGTTTCCGGTAAAAGGGGAGTTGCTTCTGTGATTCGTGGCGAGGAACAGTCGCCAGATGGGGTAACAGATCTCCCCGGTACACCACCCTGCCTGCGGCGTCCATGGTTATGGTCTGGCCATGCTGAATGGCCTCGATCTTGGGGCCCAGGCCACAGAGCAAGGGGACACCAAATTCCCGGCAGACGGTGGAGAAATGACCGGCCATACTGCCCAGCTCTGCCAGCACCCCACTGACCCGGTTCAGAACCTGGACAGAGGAGGGCAGAGTCTCTCTGATCACCAGAATGGCACCGGCAGGCACTTGTTCCACGGGATGGCCGGCATCAACACAGAATGTCTGCCCACAAGCCTGTCCCCAGGCCGCCATGGCTCCTCCCCGCAGCAATGGCTCGTCCTTGATCTCAAGAATCTCTGCGGATTGTTTCGGGACAGGTGCGGCGTGCGATTGTAAAGGACGGCTTTGGAGAAAAAGAATATTGCCGGCGGTAGTCAGGGTCCATTCGATATCCTGGGGTGTCCCAAAGTAGGCCTCGATCTGTAAGGCATTATCGGCAAGATTGGTTGTCTGGGCATCGGTCAGCATTCTTGTCTGTGTCGGCGTTTCTGTATCCTGCAGCACTAAAATATGGAGGGTGATCTCTTCTCTGTTCACCGCCAGGACCTCTGGGATGACTTGGCCGCTGACCAGCGCTTCTCCCTGTCCCCGCACCGTATGGATGAAGAGATTGCTTGTGTCCCGGCCAGACGGGTCGATTGTGTAAACGACCCCGCTGGCCAGGGCATCAACCATTTCCAGCACCAGAACGGCCATGGGCGCCTCTTCATCACTGAGTCCGCAGTGGATCCGGTAGGCCAGGGCTTCTGGTGTGTATTTGCTGGCAAGGACGGTCAGATAAGTGGGGATGATGTTTTCTTTTTGGACTGCAAGGACGGTGGTGTACTGCCCGGCAAAGGAGCATTCGCCGTCTTCACCCACTCCGCTGCTGCGCACGGCCACCTGGATATCTTCCTGGGTTGTGGACAATGTTGTGTAAGCGGCCAGGATTGCATCGTCAATATCAGGTGGAATC
>CAITDH010000066.1 GCA_903891045.1 uncultured Desulfobulbaceae bacterium
AAAATCATACTTGCAGCGGCTGTTCTGACTTATTTTCGATACATTATAAAAATCGTAACTATTACTCCATCTCGTTCGTCAGAGGGGGTGGAGTTTCATATAAATTTCTTGAATAAGAAATGCCCAATTAATTTTCTGATTTCTATAGTAGCCTGGATACTGATTCAGTCAAACGTGGAAAACAATTCGAGCACTTCGTCAAATGGTTCCTAGAAGCTGATCCTGAATGGTCAACTCAAGTTGACCAAGTATGGTTATTGGAAGAATGGCCGGAACGCTGGGGGGCAGACTGCGGCGTTGATCTTGTGTTTCGCCATAAGAATGGCGAGTACTGGGCAGTGCAGGCCAAATGCTACTCACTTGCCTACAACATCACTTAAACACGATGTTGATAAATTCCTTAGTGAATCAAACAGGCCAAGCATCAAACACCGCCAGCTGATTGCCACTACCGACCTCGGGGAAAGTACGCTTTAGTCGAATGAGCTGTATGTTTTGATAACTTTTCAGGAGAACGCACTGTTGTTATCCTGTCGGCGATATCCGATCAGATTCTGGGTAAGACGATAACAACAGAATATGCTGATTATTAACTGATACAATCAGTATCGCAAGCGGAGGGGAAATGGTACTTTCCCCTCCGCTTCCATCCTGTTTTTTTCTTTTAACCCTTATTTCTTCTTTGTCGGCAGATTGTGCACATTTATATGACAATCAAGGCATTTCGGAAACTTCTGCAAGATTTTTGCGTCATGGGGCGCCTTATGGCATTGTCGGCAGTCAGGAACCTTGCCATGTTTGTCATGGCACTGGGCACAGTTAACCTTGCCATGGAGGCTTGTCGTACCAGACCATTCCTTGAATACACTCCCATGACAAGAGCCACAGGTGGCATTGGATGTTTCTGTGCTATTATAGGCGATTTCTTTAGGCTTGTGGACTGGATGGCAAGACTTGCACGCGGCCAGGGGTTGGTCAACAATATGGGGCTTATGGCAATCCATGCATGAAGGAATCAGCCCGTGACTTGAGTGACAGGCGGTACACCCCTGTTTGCTATGGGCGCTGGGGAATTGGGTCAGTTGTGCCTGAGGGGAGGTATGGCAATTTCCACAGGATGCCACCAGGTTTTTATCCAGCGCTATTGTCAATGGCATGTGTGGGTCTTTGTGGCAATCCAGGCAGGCGGTAAAGGCTTTGCCATGGGGTGGCTCTTTATGGCAATTGCCGCACTGGGGCATAATTTCTGCCCAGTTCTGTTTCAGCGGATTAAACGAATGTAATTGTTGATGGCATTTCTGGCATTGGAAGCGATGACGTTTCCCTTTCTCTTTTATTTTCTGAAAAATTCCCGGATGGCATTGACCGCATTGGGCAACTGTTAAAGGTTTTATCTCATCCTGGTAAGGATCTTGGACTTGTTGTGTTTCGGTTTTGACTTTTTCCTGCTGTTCAGGAACCACCGGGGTAGTTCCTGTTGCCTGGGCTCCACAGACTGATATGAGCAATAGCACACCAACAGCCATTGCGCAGCCAGAACTTTTCATCCACTTATCTCGTTTCATCTTGTCACCTAAGTTTTATTGATTAACTGGAAAGACAATGGGAGCCAACACTTCTACAGATATGTGTTGGCTCCCGTTGATCATGTTTGTCAATTAGTTATTTTTTTTTCACATTAGACTTGCTGCTTTTCATATCAGGCTTGATATTAGGCGTGGTGATTTTCACATCAGGCTTGGTTGTTTTCGCAGCATGGTCGGTAACATTGTTCAGATCATGGGCAATATTATGACAACCACCACATTTTGGAAATTTCGATATGATGCCAGCTGGATGGGGAACCCCGTGACAATCTTCGCAATGGGGAATCGTTTTGTGTTTATCCTTATGACAGGTTGCGCAGCTGACGTCATGATGTTTGGTCTTGTTGGCCATCAACAGGTCAAAGGCCTCTTTGTGACAGCCCGCACATTGTTTGGAATCCGTATCCTTATTATAGGTAACTTCCAGGGGCATGTGAGCTTTATGGCAATTCTTGCAGTCTGCCTGGACCATCGCAGGCGTATGTCCCTGATGACAACTCATGCATTCTGGAATGAACCCATGTTTGCTGTGACAGGTGGTGCAGTCGAAGGTGCTGTGATGGCTCTTGAATTGATTGAGCTGGACCTTTTGTGGTTCATGGCAGGTCAAGCAGGGTGCGGTAAGATTTTTTGCCAGGTTGAGTTCAAGAGGTGTATGTGGATTGGAATGGCACTGCAGGCATCCTGCAAGCTCATAATGGCTTTTGCCGCTGTGGCATTGGCTGCACTGAGGGATTATTTTCATGACGTTGGGAGGATGCCCTGCGTGACAGTCTATACACGTCACCTTGGCTTTATGGGCCCCGCCTTTTTCGGCAATATCCTTAGGTGCTTTTGCGTGACATTTGATGCAGTCGCTGCTTGTAAGCGCCGGTATTGGTTCCTCTGCCTGTGCCGTAGATACAAATCCTGTCGTTAAAAGACAAGACATGCATAAGACACCAAGCATAATGTGCCGAGCTACAGATTTTTTGCCAATTTCTTTGATCCCCACCATTTTTCCTCCCAGTTTTAATTTTAACGAATCTATAAATATGAAACTCTGCCGCATCTAATCCAAGTATAGTATATGAGTGCTTCTGTTTATCATTTGCTGACAACAAACAAACATGTAAGCAAAAAACATACCTTGCATCAGATAACAGTGTTTTGTACTGCATAATTCCAGAAAATGAGCGATATTTTTTATATTTTTGGAAAATATTTTTGGTGTTAAACCTGGAAACCTGTATGTTTCTGTGAACATTCAGAATGATAGGCTTGGGTAGTAAGGTTAATCCTGGTTAAACTAAGAAAACAATTAGTTACATGTGGAGTTTGTAGTTTTGCTAAAGAGGTGTGCGAAATGACACGACGTGGTGCGTTATCTGCCGTGATGCTGGGTTAAAAGACACACACCGCTGTCTCTTTCTTCTTTTTGTAGTTTGTATATATCCCGCACCTATTTATATTATCCATTTTTTTGGTCCATTGACATGATTTGAATTCAAGTAATATTAATTTAATAATTATGTGATGTAGGAACAAGGGTTATATGGCCCGTCAAAACAGGACTGTGATTGGAACCTTAATTTTTGTCTTTATGGTAATCTATTAGTATTGCAGAGGTGGTTAAAGTATATTGGCAATATGTCTGGTCTGATTCCTGCATATTATCTTTTTTAAATAAGGTTAACTCTCTGTGACCTGAAAAATATAGGATGGATAAGCGATAGCGCATCCACCGAGTAAACTTGATGATAAATCAGGTTCATCCGACTAAAGCGTACTTGAGATAACTTTTGTCTTTATTGAAAAATAAACATGAAAGGCTATTATGACAATAATGTTATATCTTATCCAAGATAGCTTAGGGAAATATCGGTTCGTGATATTCGATAAAAGGAAATTTTCTGTTAATTCTAAATCTTTTCCTCATATTCTTTTTAGATTAAAAAATATTAGAATTTCGAAATGTTACCTTTTATTCTTTTTGCTGGTACAAACTTAAGCACGCTCAATCCGGAAGAACCATAAATTAGCTTCGCAGGTCGTGTGAGGCGCTGACTATTAATTAAAATGGAATCTACTGTTTTGGAAAATGTTGTTGATGATCTTCGTTCCCTTTATCGGAGCTCAAGAAGAATGGCTGCCTCCGATGATGTGAATGTGATCCTTGATTATCTCGTTAGTGATTTAATTGACAGCACTGGGTTCGATCGAATAATGATTTTACGACTGGATCGTGCAAATCATTTTCTTGAGTCGCAAGTTTATTATGGATTTCGAGATGTTACTGAATGCAGTTGTAAGGTCTCCTTTGATAATGTCAACGGCTTGTTACGTAAAGTATATAATGACAGGGAGCCTTTAAATGTAGTTTCTTTTAAAGATTTTAAAATGGATGAAGAATCTGTGCCGCAGAGTTGTGGGATTCTCAAGGATAATTATCGAAGTTCTCAAGGAGGAAACAGAAGATCGCGAATTAATCTTTGCGTTCCTGATCTTGCATCCTGTCAGATTAATTCAGAAAAACCGGTTCAATATCAGCATTATACAGTGATGCATCTGAAGAAACATGATAAGACGGTTAGTCATCTGCTGGGAGATATTCCTTCTTTTCTTATCTTGCCGATCTGTGATGAAAAATCTTTTTATGGTTATGTGCTGGCAGATAGATCCTTGTCTGAAAAAGAGATAACCTATGAAGATATTCGCCTGGCAATTGCCTTGGTGAGTCACACCGCATTTTCGTTAGGTCGAGCTCTGACGCAAAAAAAGATGTTCAAAAAAATTGATGCTCAGCTTACAGATATCCAGGAAATTAAAAATTTTTACCAGAGTATCACCCAGAATCTGCGCAGTGGTTTGATTATTGTTAATCAATTTATGAAAATTAGTGAAATCAATAAAGCCGCTGAGCTTTTAAGCGGTTACCATGGAGAAGAGCTACTTGGCAAATCACTGGATTTTCTGTTTGTTGATAAAAACAATAACAACAAATGTTTTTATTTTGATGCCGTTGATGACATGGACACATGTATGGGAGCTCTTGCTGAAATTTCCATGCGTAAAAAAGATGGGGAAATTATCCCAGCAGAGGTGTGCTTTTCGGTTATTAAAGATATCAATGGTAACATTTCTGGGTTGAGCTGTATTTTCCAAGACATTACCACCCGGAAAATCAAGGAGCAAAATATTGCCAGGAGTGACAAGCTTGCGTCCTTGGGAGAACTTGCCTCCGGTATGGCCCATGAGATAAAAAACCCTCTGGCCGGGATAGCCGGGGCCATGCAGATCATGGCCAAGAATTATCATACTGAGAGTCCCTATCATTTTGTTTTTAATGAGGTGCAGGAACAGGTTAAGCGGTTAGACTCTTTTGTCAATAACCTGCTCCAATTTGCTAAGCCGGGCCAGATTGATTTTTCTGATGTTGATGTTGGAAGTGTAATAGATAAAGTTTTTTTTCTAGCCATGCATCAGCTTGATAAGAAAAAAATAGCAGTCACGAAGTTGTATGGGGACAAATTGTCCTTGGTCAAAGGAGATGCTGGACAGCTTCAGCAGGCACTGTTGAACATTGTTATTAATGCGATTGATGCCATGGAAGAGGGTGGCGCTTTAACTATTCAAAGTCAGTTGATGACTGTGTCAACAACAACCACTGTCCGTAAAAAGACTATCAAACCTAGTTGTGTTCAGAAAACTGACATGATAAAAATTTCTATTTTGGATACTGGATATGGGATTGATGCAGAATCTCTGGAAAAAATTTTTAATCCTTTTCACACTACAAAATGTAAAGGTACCGGTTTGGGTTTATCCATATCTTACCGTATTATAGAACAGCATGGTGGCGCTATCACGGTTGAAAGTAGCCCCGGGGGCGGCTCTCTTTTTACAGTCTTGTTACCGGTTTATGATAGCTCTGGTTCCTTGAGAAAACATGAAGATAATGTCCTTGGACAGATAAGGATTGTATGAAGAAGCATCGTGTCTTAGTTGTTGATGATGAAAAGCTGGTGTGCTGGTCACTCAGTGAGGTACTGTCTGCCGCCGGTTTTGCTGTTGAAACGGCCTTAAGTGGTGCGGAGGCTTTAGCTAAATTTGATACATTTCAGCCGGAGATGGTCCTTCTGGATGTTCGGCTTCCCGATGTTAATGGCAATAACCTCCTCGTTCAATTTAAGGATCGAGATAAGGGCCTTCTGGTGATAATGATTACCGCGTTTGCTGATGCCGAGTCAGCCCTCATTGCACTTAAGGCAGGAGCTGATGATTATGTAGGGAAGCCGTTCGATGTCGATTATATCAGCCATACCGTACAACAGTTGTTTGAAAAGAAGCAGCTTTGTCGGGAGGTGAATTCATTTAAAAGGGAGCTGCGGAAAAAATATGATTACGATAATTTTATTGGAAACTCACCAAAAGCTATTGAGGTTTTCAAATTAATCAGGATCTGCGCCGAAACTGACGTTAAAATTGTCTTGGTTCTTGGCGAATCCGGTACCGGTAAACAACTTGTTGCCCGGGCAATTCACTACCATTCCGCCAGGGCTGAGGCGCCGTTTGTTGAAACAAACTGTGCAGCTATTCCGGAGAATCTTCTTGAAAACGAGCTCTTTGGGCATGAGAAGGGGGCTTTTACCGATGCCTCCTTTCAGCATAAAGGTATCTTTGAGACAGCGAATGGAGGGTCTGTTTTTCTGGATGAGATAGGTGATATGCCCCTGACCATGCAGGCCAAAATCCTGAAAATTATTGAATCGAAGACCTTTCGGAGATTAGGAGGCTTGAAAGATCTGGAAACAGATGTGAGAATTATAGCTGCCACAAATCAAAATTTGTCAAAACTTGTTACCTCAGAACATTTCAGGAAAGACCTCTTTTATCGCCTCAACGTCATGACTATCAAGATTCCACCACTTAGAGAGCGTAAAGAAGATATTCCCGCCCTGGTCAATTATTTTATTGAACGTTTAAATCAAGAGTACGGTAAGTCTATCAGAGGTATCAGTCCTGAAACCCTGGAGTGTCTGAGCCATTTCAGTTGGCCGGGCAATGTTCGTGAGCTCCGTAACATGGTTGAGCGGGCCATGATGCTTGAAGAAGGTACTATTCTTACCCCTAAATATTTTACTCAGGAAATAAGAGAGTGTCCTGAAAAAATCATTCCTGTGGGCGAGTCGGTAACTGCTGGTACTTCTAATCTGTTTTGTGACGGCAATGCCATCCTCCTACCGTCTGATGGGATCTCTCTGGATGAAGTGGAGAAAGAACTTATTCGGCAGTCTCTTGAACGATTTACCGGTAATCAGACACAGGCGGCAAAATGTCTGTGCATGTCCCGTGACACATTACGCTATCGTATGAAAAAATATAATTTAGAGCAATAATGTCCATATGTGGCTTCCCTTCACCAAGATAGAGTTATTTTGCAATAACTTCTTGCATGGCCAGATTTTTCCACTCACCCCGGCCCTCTCCCAAAAGGAAAGGGGATTTTCACTCTTCTCCCTTCAGGGAGAAAGGCTATTTAGAAGGCGTTGCCTTTCATTAATATTTCCTCAATTTTCGAGCAAAAAATCTTCATGTCCAGGGGTTTTGCCAGGAAGTATAGTTCGTTGTCCAATATCTTTTCTTCTTTGAGAATCGTATCAGAAGACCCGCTGATAAAGAGAACTTTCAACTGTGGATTCTCTTCTTTCAGGAGATCATATACTTGGCGGCCGTTCTTTTTGGGCATTATCACATCAAGAATTATCATGTTGAGATGATCCTTGTGCTCTTTGTAGGTGCTGATTGCTTCATCGCCATCTGCGGCGGTAAGAATAGTATATCCCTGTTGCTGGAGAAAAATTTGTAATGATTTTCTTAAAAGCCAGTCATCATCTACCAGCAGGATAGTACACTCTTTTGGGTCGTTCTTTTCTTTGG
Source organism: uncultured Desulfobulbaceae bacterium (assembly GCA_903891045.1). Lineage (GTDB taxonomy): Bacteria > Desulfobacterota > Desulfobulbia > Desulfobulbales > Desulfocapsaceae > UBA2270. Next base: position 7,506 of record CAITDH010000066.1, read on the forward strand.
GTTGACATTTGTCATTCGGGCCTTCGTCTTGATCTGCCAGAATCGGAAAGTATATGTGAAAGGTCGTTCCCTGTTGCAGTACCGTGTCAATGTCGATAAAACCATTGTGTTGTTTGATAATGTTGTCAATAATAGACAATCCAAGTCCTGTGCCCTTGTTGCTGGCCTTTGTGGAATAAAAAGGCTTGAAGATAGTGGCCAGATTCTCCTCGGTAATGCCGGAACCCGTATCGGTAACGCTGAGGACCACATAGCTGCCGGCCGGAATATTCCTTAACTTTCCGGTACGTTCCTGGTGAAGAGAAATCATTTTCGTGGCAATGGACAACTCTCCTCCCTGGGGCATTGCATCCCTGGCATTGGTGATCAGATTGATGATTATCTGTTCAACCTGATGCGGATCAGCTTTGATCTGCGGTTTTTCATCGGTAAGCGTTATCCGGCAGTTAATTCCTTCCGTCAGCAGGGAGTGGATAACACTTTCTATATTGCGGATGATTGCATTGAGGTTGGCAGCCTTTAAGTTGGTACTCCGATTACGGCCAAACATAAGGAGGTTGGAGGTCAGATGCTGACCCAGTTTTGCGGCAATGATGATGTGATTGATATGGTCGTGGAGGAGAGTGTCTTCTTCCTTGATCTCGTCCATCATCAGATGGGAGAATGTTGATATGGAGGTAAGGACGTTGTTAAAATCATGTGCAACACCGGCGGCAAAATGGCCAAGCTCCTCAATTTTCCTCGCCTGCATAAGCTCTTCTTTCATTCGTTTGTGGTCCGTGATGTCTCTGTTGCTTCCCCGGCGTCCGAGAAACTGGCCATCAACATAAATGGGAGTGCAGGTGTGCGACAGCCAACGGATCGTACCATTCTTAGCAATGATGCGGTATTGGATATCGTTAAGAGGCGGTTCCTGGAAATCGATAAGATGCGTTTTACACATGTTCTTGTCATCAGGATGAATCATATCAAACATCAAGTTCTCATTTTGTTCGAACTCCTTTCTGGTATAACCGGTTATGCGTTCGCAGGACGGGGAGATGAAGGCAAGTTGTTTTTTTTCATTAATCCAATATTCAAAGTTATAAGCGAATTCGGAAACGATACGAAATTTTTCTTCTTTATCCTTGATGGCGATTTTATAATTTCGTACACCTGAAAAAAAGAGCATGATGGTGACCATGCCGAGCAACCAAAGAAATATATGGGTTGTCATAATAATTGTACGGCCGGTAGCAGCAGAGTCATAGTATGGCTGCATGGGTACGGCAATGCTCATTCCGCCCCTGACATCTCCCACCTTATAGCCTTGTTGCTGATGGCAAGGTAAACACTTCTCTTCTGTTATATAGGGAGACATTAGGCGCATAAAGGGGGCGCCGTTAATGGTTGTGATTTCACTTAAGGGGCCTTTCCCCTCTTCAAAACCGCGGAGCCCCTTGGCCTCCCATTTGTCAGGAGTGTTTTCTGGATTGAGGGGATTAAGACTTATGGTTCTGTTCAGGACTGCCAGGTCAGGAGATTGCTGCCTTAAGAGATCATAGGCCTGCTTGGTCATCTGGAAAGGATTGATCATGGTCAGCCTGGTGCCATTAAGAAGGGTGATGTCACGGTCGATGAGCATAATGTGAGGATTAGGCCTGTTTATGTCCCCGACTTTGGCATAGACCCCGCCATGCATGCTGTTCCAGCGACGATATGCCAGATTGTGTTCAAAAATAGTCCTTGCTTCAATAAGGGCCTTGTCGTAATTACTGCGGTAATTTTCGTGCAGATTCCAGATAGCTGAAGCAGAAATAAGAAGGCTCCAGACTGACAGCAATGCGAATAAATATCTCTGTTCCCAAATTTTTTTCATGATTTTTTTTAAAAATAGAGTATCGAAGAGTATGACAGTATGCATGAAGCTCATCAAATTGAACTGGCACATGAGCAAGGCATGCGTTGAGCAAACGTAGTGGATTTTTGGTTCCCGGGACCTCCGAGTAAAACGGTAACAAGATTTGTCGAGATACCCCTGAAGGTATCTCGAAGCAACACCATAAAAAACTCATCCGCATATGGAAAGACGCATGGTATTTGCACAGGTATTTCTCCCTGCAACGAAAAGTAGATCTCTTCCTTATATTATAACAGATATTTTATTATGAAAAAACATATTCTTATAGTGGACGATCAATCCTTGATTCTCTTCAGCTTGGCTGAGGTTTTAAAATCCGAGTCTGTAGAAGTTACAACTGCCTCCACAGCATTAAAGGCTTTAGCTAAAATTGCGGCATTCCCTTATTATGATCTTTGTCTCATTGATCTGGGACTGCCTGACATGAACGGTGTTGAACTGATTAAAAAGATTAAAAACAACTATAGTATTTCCCGGTTCATTATCATGACAGGGAAATACTATAGTGAGCGGGACTTATTTGAAAACATGAAGGAAGCTGCCGACATCGAACCCTGTCGCCTCATCACCAAACCATTTGATTTCCCCCAAATTTTGGAAATAATTTTTCAGGTCTTGGAGTAAATGCAGAGAAGTTAGATTTCTGTAGGCCAGCGAAATTGTCAGCGCTGGCGCTGTTAAAAATACAACGTCAAGCTACAAGTGTGTTTCTTGGCGTTGTATCCTCTTACTACGAGATATAATCTGGCGCGGAAGAGCTTGATCGGGCCAAATTGACGCCATTGCTGAAGCTCAAGCATCACGCTTTATTAGCTGATGCTGTGACAGGCTTGGGCCAGCCGGAAGAGATTGGGCATGTAATAATTGGAGAAAAATTGGGATGAAGGTCCACCTAATTCGCGGAACCACTTGACCGCTTTTCCTCTTTCGAGAGGGGGTGGCGGTTTTTTTGTTGGGAACGGAATAAGAAGGTATAAAAAAAGGGACACAGATATGCTCTGAGTCCCTTGAATTTGCAATGGTAGCGGGGGCTGGATTCGAACCAACGACCTTCGGGTTATGAGCCCGACGAGCTACCAGACTGCTCCACCCCGCGATGCATTTTGTTATTATAGCAGATTGACAGGTGGTGTCAAGGATATTCTCCTGGCTATTCCTTCTGCGGCGATGCGGTGGGTATAAGAAACGGCTGGAGTTTGGCTGCGATGTCAGCGGGCAGCGGAGTCAGTTTTCCCTCCCGACTGATGGAGGCCATGACAGTGGAACCCTTGGCCAGAAGGCGGGGCCGGGAGCTGGCTTCTTCAAGCAGGATCCGGTAACTGAAGGTGCAGGTAACTTTTTTCAGATCGGTAAGGGTCGTTTCAATGGTGAGCAGGTCGTCATAACGGGCTGGGGCCTTGAAACGGATGTGGCATTCGATGACCGGCAGAACCAGGCCCATCTCTTCGATCTCTCGGTAGGAACAGACCCGGTCGCGCATGAATTCGGTCCTGCCGAGCTCAAAGTAGCGCAGATAATTGGCATTATAGACTACGGCTGCGGCATCGGTGTCGCCATAGAGGACGCGGTGGTGGCAGCAATGGATTAGCTCATCCATGCTTGTGCCGTTCCAGCAGTTTTTCCATGAGCAGTTCTCCGTTGGCTATACCGTTGTGCAGCCGTTTGTCTTCGGCCTCTCCTGATCGTTCACTGAAGGGCAGGCCGCTCCCGCCATCCCTCGCGGTATTAGGACGTCCCCGTCCGTCGCCGCAGTCAGGGTCTGTTTGCCGGGAGTCGTAAAGGATGGTGGGGACTGGGGTGGCGGTATGGGTGCGCAGGCAGAGGGGGGTGTGGTGATCCATGGTGGCAATCAGACGAAAGTCCTCGCCGCTTGCCTGTAACCCCTGAAGAATGGGGCCAACAATCTTCAGGTCAAAGTCTTCAATGGCCTGGATTTTTTCCCGGAGCAAGCCCTGATGGCCGGTTTCATCCGGCGCCTCCACATGGACAAAGACAAAATCCTGGCAACGCAGACTGTCGAGTGCGGCCTGGGCCTTGCCTGCATAGTTGGTGTCGAGATAGCCGGTAGCCCCTGGAACATTGACGATGGAGAGTCCGGCGTTGACTCCCAGTCCCTTGAGCAGATCGACTGCCGAAATCAGGCTGCCGGTGATTCCGAAGCGCTCGGCCAGGGTCGGCATTGTCGGTAATTTGCCCTCTCCCCAGAGCCAGATACCGTTGGCGGGGTTCTTGCCGGCGGCAATGCGGGTGGTATTAATGGGGTGATTCGTCAGGATGTCCTGGGCCTTGTCCAGGAGTGCTGCCCACTGGGGATTTTCACGGTAGCGGGTCCAGGGTGCGGACACATCCTTGCCGGTGAAATCATGGGGCGGGACGGTATGCATCTGGGGATAATCGCCCTGAACCAGGAGAATATGACGATAGCTGACCCCAGCGTGGAAGTGAAAGGTGTTGGTGGCGCAACCCTCTTCGAGGGCGGCGATCAGCTGGTGCGACTCGTCACTGCTGATATGGCCGGCAGAATAGTCAATCATGCGCACCTGATTATCCGGCTCATGGGTCAGGGTGACCAGGTTGCAGCGAAAGGCGGTCTGTTCCGGGCTCAGCGTGATGCCCATGGCCGCGGCCTCAAGCGGGGCTCGGCCGGTGTAATATTCTTCTGGCCTGTATCCCAGCAGGGAGAGGTTGGCCACATCGCTGCCCGGTGGATACCCCTCCGGGATGGTGTGGGTGAGAAACAGTTCCCCTTGACGGCACAGAGAATCCAGAAAGGGAGTGTTGGCTGCTTCGAGCGGGGTGCGGTTATTCAGTTCGGCCACAGGCAGGTCGCCCATGCCGTCACCTACCAGGATCAGGTATTTCATCAAAAATGCCTTGTGCTCAATTTGTGGTTAGTTGTGCTGTCAAAAATGCGAGGGCCTTGTTTATTGCTCATCTACGAGAAAACGGATCTTGACCGTTGGCTCGGTGCAGACCTCCAGTCCGTCAATCTCGGCAATGGCCTTTTGCACAGCTGCCTCCGATGCCTCATGGGTATGGAGCACAATACTGACCGGCTCATCCTGCTGCCGGCTCTTCTGGATCACCGATTTGATGGAAATGGTATGCTTGCCGAAGATGCCGGAGATGGTGGAGAGTACCCCGGGTTTGTCGAGGGCGGTGATCCTGAAATAATAGGGGCAGCGCAGCTCGGTCATGGGGGTGATGGTAGGGGTGCCGATATGCTCGGGCAGATAGGAGAGGGCCGGTACCCGGTTGATCGAACCATGGAGGATGTTGCGGCTGATATCAACGACGTCGGCGGCCACGGCGCTGCCGGTCGGCATCTTGCCGGCTCCCAGCCCGTAGAGTAGAACGTTGCCCACGGTGTCGCCGGTGAAATAGAAGGCATTGTAGGCACCATTGATGCTGGCCAGCATGTGGGATTCCGGCACCAGGGTGGGATGGACCCGGGCCTCGACATGGCTACCGTGGTGATGGCTGATGGCCAGTAGTTTGATCCGGCAGCCGAACTCCCTGGCAAAGTCGATATCGATGGGTTGGATCTTACTGATCCCTTCGGTGTTGATGTCCTTGAGCTGGACATGCTTGCCGTAGGCGATGGTCATGAGGATGGCCAGTTTGTGCGCCGTGTCAATGCCCTCGATATCGTAGGTGGGGTCGGCCTCGGCAAATCCCAGGGCTTGGGCCTCTTTCAGCACCTCGCTGAAGGCGACACCCTGATCGGTCATCTTGGTGAGGATGTAGTTGGCCGTACCGTTCATGATGCCCATGATCGACAGGATTCGGTTGGCAACCAGTCCTTCCTTCAGGGCCTTGATCACCGGGATGCCGCCGCCGACGCTCGCCTCAAAGCCGACCTCGACGTTGTTTTGTACCGCCGCTTCAAAGATCTCCTTGCCGTGGATGGAGAGCAGGGCCTTGTTGGCGGTGACCACATGTTTGCCGTGCCGGATCGCCTCCAGGAGGAAGGTTTTGGCCGGTTCAATGCCGCCAATGAGTTCCACTACAATATCAATGTCCGGGTCATTAAAGATATCCCCGACATCTTTGGACAGGATGGTCTCCTTGAATTGCTCAGGGAGCTGGCCCAGATTAATATCGACCACCCGGGAGAGAACGACCCGGGTGCCAATCTTGCGCATGAGGCGCTCATCCTGCTCGAAGAGGGTCTGGGCCAGGCCGCTGCCCACAGTGCCAAAGCCGATAAGGCCTACACGGATAACTTTCATAATTTTTTATGGATACTGTTATGTTGAAAAGAAAAAACAGGAGCAGGAAAGAGGCGTGGAGCATGTGAAAAACCTGACTTTTTCTGCTTCCTCGTTGATAGTGGCTGTGAAAATAACCCCTTTCTGAGTGAAAGTCAAAAAAGAAGAGTAGATATTTTACTGGCCTCAATTTCTTTTTTGGTTTATAGTTTCCTGCTGATTATTTTGAGTGAATGCTCATTACGGTTTCATTGTATCTGGTTGATTTTTTTAGATAAGATTTCTGGGCGGTTTTTGAGAAAATCGTAGAATAAAAAACATTTGATCGAGGAGAATGGTATGGCGGTAAATATTCTGGCTTTCGGGCCAAACGGAAGTGGCAAGGGTACCCAGGGCGCTATTGTTAAGGATAAGTATGGTTGCAATCATATTGAATCCGGTGCTATCTTCCGGGAGCACATCAAGGGCGGCACCGAGCTTGGTAAGAAGGCCAAAGAGTATATTGACCGGGGCGATCTGGTACCCGATGAGCTCACCATTCCCATGGTTCTCGAGACCCTTGCAAAATCCAAGGAGCAAGGATGGCTGCTTGATGGCTTCCCCCGTTCTCTGGCCCAGGCCGAGGCCCTGGACAAGGCCCTGAAAGAGGCGGGTATGGCCCTGAATTATGTGATTGAGATCGAGCTTGATCGGCAGATTGCCAAAGAGCGGATCATGGGTCGCCGTCTGTGCGCCAATGACAATAACCATCCTAACCATATTGCCTTTGAGGCCATCAAGCCCGTGGAAAAAGATGGCAAGCTGGTGTGCCGTGTCTGTGGCGGCGAGCTGAGCGCCCGTGCTGACGATCAGGACGAGACCGCAATCGGCAAGCGTCATGATATCTATTATGACACCAAGACCGGCACCATGGCGGCGGTCAATTACTTCAAGAAGGCGGGTGGCGCCAAGGTGATTTCCGTTGATGGCTCCATCTCCATCAAGGATGTGACGGCTTCAATCATGAGCCAACTCAATTAAAAGGAATAATGTTGAAGGGATCCTGGAATCTGTCTTTCTGAGTTTTCAGCTTTCCCGGTAGTATTCTCTTTGGGGACATGCCAGTACCTGTGACCGGCATGTCCTTTTTTTTTGCCTTTTTGTCCAGGATATCTTAGAGTCGTTTTTCATGCGGTTTAATCGGTTTAATAGCGTTGTGGCGTCTTGGACTTGTCGAACGGTCAGCCGTCCTGCTTAACGGAACGCCTGATTTTTCAAGGTATCCCTTAAATAATTGGAGGCAAAGAAAGGATGAGCAAGGTCGTTCTTCAGCCTTAGTGCTCAGCCATTTGATAATTATGCAACATCTTCTCCTTACATCATTAAAAAACTCGATACAGGCCCAAGAGGCCTTTGCCAAAGAGCAGGGTGAGGTCATTATCGCCCTGGCCCTGCAGATGGTGAAGACCATTCGCCAGGGCGGCAAAATTCTCCTCTTTGGTAATGGCGGCAGTGCAGCAGATGCCCAGCATTTGGCCGCCGAGTTCGTTAATCGTTTTCTGATCAATCGTCGGCCCATGGCGGCCCTGGCGCTCACCACCGACAGCTCGGTGTTGACCTCGATCGGCAATGATTTCTCCTTTGACGAGATCTTTGTCAAACAGGTGCAGGCCCTGGGCAAGCCGGAAGATCTGGCCCTGGGGATCTCCACCAGTGGCGGTTCGGTCAATGTGCTCAAGGCCATGGAGGTCGCAAAAGAGATGGGCATGGTGACGGCGGCGCTTACCGGCGGACTGGCAGGCGATGGCGGGGCCGTGGGCCGGGCCGCTGATTTTGTCCTCAATGTTCCGTCTGACAAGACTCCGCATATCCAGGAGGCCCATCTGTGGGTTGAGCATCTGCTCTGTGAACTGGTGGAGCGGGAGATCTTTGGGGATGCCGCGTGACGATACCTGAACCCCTCGATTTCAGCGGGCTGCACACCTACTCCTTGCATGGGCGGCCGTCCAAGGTAACCGTGGACAACTTTGCCCGCCCTATCCCGGCGGGCAGTACGGTGCGGGCCCTTTTGGACTCCCTGCCCGATCAGCTGCTGGGCCGTGATTTTCCGGAACTGGTGCGGCGTCTGGCCGCAGTTCATCGGGGCGGGCGACCGCTGCTGGTGGGGATGGGGGCCCATGTGATCAAGGTGGGTCTGAATCCGCTGCTGATTGATCTGATGGAGCGTTCCATCATCACCGGGATTGCCATGAACGGGGCCTGCATCATCCATGATGCCGAGATTGCCATGGCCGGTTTTACCTCGGAGGAGGTGGGCAACGTTCTGGGTGACGGGGCCTTTGGCGCTGCCAGAGAGACAGGCGAGGTTTTGAATGGTGCCATTAACCAGGGTGCCAGAGACGGCATGGGGATGGGGGCGGCCGTGGGCGCCGCCCTTGTCGCCGGTAATTTCCCCCATAATGATAAAAGCCTGCTGGCTACCGCTTCTCGTCTGGGCATCCCGGTGACGGTGCATGTGGCAATGGGTACCGATATCATCCATATTCATCCTTCGGCCTCTGGGGAGGCCATCGGTAAGACCTCTCATCTTGATTTCCGGATCTTCTGTGCCCAGGTGGCGGGTTTGCAAGGCGGGGCCTATCTGAATATCGGCTCGGCCGTCCTTCTGCCGGAGGTCTTCTTGAAGGCGCTGACAGTGGTCAGAAATCTGGGTCACCGGGTGGACGATTTTACCACCGCCAATTTTGATTTTATGAAACAGTACCGTCCCTTGACCAATGTGGTGAACAGGCCGACGGCCAAAAGCGGCAAAGGGTATCATGTAACCGGCCATCATGAATTGATGATCCCGCTTCTGGTTGCCTGCCTGCTTGATGAATTAGAAAAAACTCTTTAAACGCGTCTGCGTATCTATTATGGAACAACAAGCAAAGAACATAAAACCTGGAAAGGTCTATCTGGTAGGGGCCGGCCCTGGCGACCCTGGACTCATTACCCTGCGTGGCAAATATCTTCTCGAGCGGGCCGAGGTGCTGGTCTATGATTACCTGGCCAGTCCCAAGCTGTTGAAATATGTGCCCAAGGATGCCAAGTTGATCTATGCCGGGAAAAAGGGCGGAACCAAGCATACCCATACCCAGGAAGAGATCAACCAGATGCTGGTTGACTGGGCCCTTGCCGGCAAGATGGTGGTTCGGCTCAAGGGCGGGGATCCTTTTATCTTTGGCCGCGGCGGTGAAGAACTTCAGGAGCTGGTCAAGGCGGGCGTGCCTTTTGAGGTTGTGCCTGGGGTGACCTCGGCCACGGCGGCCGCCACTTATGCCGGGATTCCTATTACCCATCGAGGCTATACGGCCTCCGTGGCCTTTATCACCGGCCATGAAGAACCGGGTAAGGAGAATTCCAATGTCGACTGGTCGAAACTGGCCACTGGTGCCGGAACCCTGGTTATCTATATGGGGATCAAGAATCTACCCATTATCGTCGATAACCTGACTCGTTATGGCCGTGATCCCAAGACCCCGGTGGCGGTTGTGCGCTGGGCCTCAACGCCCGAGCAGCATACGGTGGTGGCTACCCTGGAGACTATTGTCGGCCGGGTGGAGGAAGAGGCGATCAAGCCACCGGCCCTGATTATTGTCGGTGAGGTCGTGGCCCTGCGTGATACCCTTGACTGGTTTGAGAAGAGAACGCTTTTTGGAAAACGGATTGTCGTGACCAGGACCCGGGAGCAGGCATCGGAGCTGGTCGTGGCCCTGGAAGGTCATGGTGCTGAATGTCTTGAATATGCGACTATTCAAATGGATCCCGTGGATTCTTACGCTATCCTCGATGAGGAGTTGGAGCGTCTCAATGAATATCATTGGATCCTATTTTCATCGATTAATGCCGTGCAATACTTTTTTGAGCGGCTCTATGCAAAAGGTCTGGATGCCCGAAGTCTGAAAGGGCCAGATGTGGCGGCAGTGGGAAGGGCTACTGCTGATTTTTTACTCCATTACGGTATTGTCGCTGATCTGATTCCTGCCGTCTATACTGCGGAGGGGCTGGCCGAGAGTCTTCTCGATTTTGGGGTTGAGGGGCGTAATATCCTGATTCCGAGAGCGGTAAAGGCTCGCGAGTTTCTGCCGGAGACCCTGCGTGGAGCTGGCGCCCAGGTAACAGTGGCCCCTGTGTATCAGAATGTGCCGCCTACAGGCTGTAAAGATGGTTTGCGGGCGGAGCTGGAAGGTGGAAAAGTTGACATGATCACCTTTACCAGTTCTTCTACCGTCACCCATTTTCTGGCCATGCTTGATGCCGCCAGTCAGGAGGAGTTGGACTCTCTGTTGCGCGGAGTGAAGATAGCCGCCATTGGGCCGGTTACCGCCAAGACCATAACCGACAACGGTCTGAGAGTTGACGTGCAGCCGGAAACGTTTACCATTCCCGAGCTGGTTAATGCCATTGTCCACTATTATGAGGATCAGGCCGTCAGGTGACAGCACGCCCTTGCCTGCAATAGCTTCTTGTTGAAGGGGGGGTTATTTCTTTTTGGCGCCATGGCCCGCGCACTGGATCTGGGGTAGGATGTCAAATTGCAGGGTTCCCTGTTGGGTGTGGATATTCACAATGTTCATACTGATATTGATCGTCTTGCCACTGGTTTCGGCAATCAGAGGTTCCATCTGTTTCATCTTCACGGGAAATTCGCGGTTATTGAGAAAGGCCATGAGTATGTCGTTAATGTCGCCCTGAGCGGCAGTGGATGATGCCTGCAGGTCGGTGATGACCGGTTTGACAAAGAGCAGCTGTTTGCTTGGGTCAAAGCGCAGGACGGCGTTGCATTGGAGGCCGAGCTGCAGTGAGCCGACTTTGAGTTTGATATTGTGTCCGCCAATCTCGGTATTGAGTTGCATATCATCCCCTTTCAGGGCAATACGGCAGGAAAGTCCTTTGTCCTGAAGCTGCAGATTGCTGATCTTGACTATGGTGATGGCCCCGCTCAAGGTGCTGGAGTCGGTGTCGACCGCAATCGGCAGGGATTTGTCGAGCGCCTGACTCAATACGCTCTCGGGAACGGTGAGGGTAATCATCTTGCTGGTTGTGGCCAGGAGTTGGCTTGGCAGGCAAAGGCCCAGGAGAAACAGGGTGCAGATGACAGATCGAATCATGGTAAGGCTCCTTGTGAGGGGTGTTGGTTCGGTGGCGCAGGATCAGGGAATGGGCCCATAAGGCGGCAATCAGGAAGAGCCCGAGAGATGCTGCCTGTGCCCGGTACTGGTTGTGCCGGTGGCAGGTCATTACCTGGATGGTGCCGGCGTCAATAAAATTGCCTTGCATTGAGAGGAGGCCGCTTTTTTCGGGGAGTTGGCCACGAAGAGCGAAGATTTTTCCCGTGAATACCCTTGATTTTTTACTCTTCTTTAGACCGAGAGTCAATTCCGAGATTTGATTCCGGCCTTTTTTCTTCTCACGGGTTATGGTCTTCCATGCTTACTCTGACTGTATCATCGGACTGCCTGCTTGCGGGCATCTCTCTTGCCCTTGAGAAGGCCATCAAAGAGCGGCTGACAATCGATAATCCCAAATATGTCTCCGCAAAACGTTATGGCCGCTGGGTGGGGAAGAAGTTGCAGCCGGTCTTGAAGTATTATGAGCCCGTTCCCACCGGTCTTCGTTTTCCCCGGGGATTTGCCAACCAGGCCATTCTGCTCTGCCGGGAGCATATGCAGGAATCGCCCCGGATAGTTGAAGAGCGTCGGCTTTTGGCTGAGGTGGATTTTTCCTTTAGCGGTGCCCTGCGTCCGTATCAGGAGCTGGCGGTGGCCCAGGTCGCCACGCGTTCCTTTGGCGTGCTTGAGGCCGGCACCGGCAGCGGCAAGACGGTCATGGCCCTGGCCATCATTGCCGCTCGCCGGCAGCCCACCCTGATTCTTGTCCATACCAAGGAGTTGTTGTATCAGTGGCAGCAGCGGATCCAGGAGTTTCTTGGCCGGAGCGCCGGCCTTGTTGGTGACGCCTGCCTGGATATCCAGCCGATTACTGTTGCCATTGTCAACAGCGCCCGCACCAGGGTCGATGAGCTGGCGCCCCTGTTTGGTCATCTGGTTGTCGACGAGTGTCACCGGGTGCCGGCGGCCCTGTTTACGGAGGTGGTCAGCCGTTTTGATTGCCATTATCTGCTGGGCCTTTCTGCCACTGCCTTTAGGAGTGATGAGGGGACGACCCGGCTTATCTCTATCTTTATGGGTGACCGGGTTCACCAGGTTGATCAGGCCCAGCTGCAGGCCAGCGGGGCTATTGTTAAACCCGGACTGATCCGGCGCAAGACCGCCTTTACCCATCCGTACCGTGATGATTATCAGGCCCTGATTACGGCCCTGACCTCTCATCAGGGGCGAAATCTCCAGATTATTGAGGATGTTATGCAGGCAGCAGGCCGCGCCGACACGGGTGTCCTGCTGGTGGTTTCGGATCGGGTCAGCCACTGTGAGGTGTTTGCCAGAGAGCTTGGCCAGCGGGGATTGAGCGTGGCCTTGCTCACCGGCCAGACCCCGACTGAAAAGAGGGTCGAGATTGTAAGAATGGTCCAGGGGGGAGAACTGCGGATTCTGGTGGCCACCTTGCAGCTCATTGGAGAGGGCTTTGACTGTTCGGGTCTGAGCACCCTGTTTCTGACCACGCCCATTACCTTTGAGGGTCGCCTGTTGCAGGTGTTGGGCCGGATTATGCGGCCTGCCGCCGGTAAGCGGGCCCAGGTCTATGATTATGTGGATGAGCAGGTCTCCGTGTTGCGCCGTTCCGCCGAAGGCAGAAGGAAGGTGCTGGCTGCCCTGTAGCTGATTTTATCGCTCTTTTGGCTATTTCCTTGCAGGCTGCATCTTTCTCTGGTATAAAGAAAATATTTTTTTGCGTTTGCGTGAAGTCTATTGGTAAGCACTCGTCTTTGAACGGGTGCTTTTTTTATTTTGATCCTTAAGAATGTTCAATTAAGGATCACGTCAAGGATCAGGGAAGAAGAAATGAAACAGGAAAAAATTCGTAACGTGGCTATTATCGCTCATGTTGACCATGGCAAGACTACACTGGTTGATCAGCTTTTCAAGTATTCCGGGATGTTCCGTGAAAATCAGGATGTGGCGGAACGGCTCATGGATTCCATGGATCTGGAGCGTGAGCGCGGTATTACCATTACTGCCAAGAATGGCTCGTATCAGTACGAGGACTTTTCTATCAACATCATTGATACTCCCGGCCATGCCGATTTCGGGGGCCAGGTGGAGCGGGTGCTGCAGATGGCGGACGGCGCCCTGCTGCTTGTTGATGCCCAGGAAGGTCCCATGCCCCAGACCTATTTCGTCCTGAAAAAGGCCTTGCAGAACAACCTTCCGGTTATCGTGGTGATCAACAAGATTGATAAGCCGGCGGCGCGCTGTGCCTGGGTAGTTGATCAGGTCTTTGACCTTTTTGTCAAGTTGAACGCCCCGGACGATGTCCTTGATTTCCCTGTTGTCTATGCCTCGGCTAAAGATGGGTATGCCATGGCCGATCCTGATGATCCCAAGGAGGGCGGCATGGGGATGCAGATTATCTCCAAGATGATTACCGAGCATATCCCGGCCCCTACCGGCTCACCTGATGCCCCCCTGCAATTACAAATAAGCACCATTGATTATTCCGCCTATCTTGGGCGTTTGGGCATTGGCAAGGTGATTAATGGTACGATTGCTATCAATCAGCCTCTGGCGGTGGCCCGTCGGGATGGTAGTATCAAGCCGGTGCGGATCTCCAAGATCTATCGCTTTGAATCTGATGGCAAGGTGCCCATCGATAGCGCCAGTGTCGGCGAGATTGTGGCCGTGGCCGGTATGGAGGATGTGACCGTGGGAGTCACCTTTACCGATCCGTTAAACCCTATGCCTCTGCCTCTGATTGCCATTGATCCGCCCACCATCTCCATGAATTTTATCCCCAATGATTCACCTTTCGCCGGAAAAGAGGGGAAATTCGTGACCTCTCGCCATATCGAAGAGCGTCTGGCCCGTGAGGTCCTGTCGGATGTCGCCCTTCATTATGAGCCGCTGACTGATGCGGTTGGCTATCGGGTCTCCGGTCGTGGTGAGCTCCATCTCTCTATCCTCATTGAGAAGATGCGCCGCGAGGACTTTGAGTTTCAGGTGACCCGGCCCGAGGTGATCATGAAAGAAGAGAATGGCAAGATCATGGAGCCTTTCGAGTCACTCACCATTGATGTCGACGAAAAGTATCAGGGGGCAGTTATTGAAAAGCTGGGTAAGCTTAAGGGCCAGATGGAGGAGATGACCACTGGTCATGCCGGGATGATGCGGATGGTTTTCAAGATTCCGACCCGCGGACTGCTGGGGTATCGCTCCGAATTCATGACCGATACCAAGGGCATGGGGATGATGAGTTATGTCTTTGCCGAATACGGTCCCCATGCCGGGGAGATCAAGAACCGGCTCAACGGGGTGCTGTTAGTTAAGGATCCCTGTACTGCCGTGGCTTACGCCCTGTTCAGTCTTCAGGAGCGGGGTACGCTCTTCATTCATCCTGGTGAGCCCTTGTACACGGGACAGATCATTGGTGAAAGTTCTCGTGGTGGCGATATGGTGGTCAATCCGGGTAAAGGCAAAAAACTGACCAATATGCGGGCCTCTGGTACGGACGAGGCGATAATTCTGACCCCTCCTCGGGCCTTGACTCTCGAAGACTGCATCGCCTATATCAATGACGATGAACTGGTTGAGGTGACACCGAAGTCAATCCGGCTGCGAAAAAGAAGTGACGTGCGGATCAGGGGGTAATATCAGGGGATGAAAAATCTGCTGATATTGCTTGTCTCGGGGGTGGCGGGGGTGGCCACCTTCGGGTTTATTGCCAAAAAATATGGCAGTGATTGTATCCCCTGACTGATGCTCTATGGCTCCATAGGTATGGGGCTTGTTGTCTTCTGGATCCTGCGGACTATTTTCTGAGTTCTCGGGCTGCAAAATAATCCGCCAGGATCTGGGCATGATCAAAGACCAGATCGGGGAGATTGTCCTCTCCAAATAATCCGGCCTCGGCCGCATCATCTCCTGCCTTTGGGCTTTCTCCTGCCTGGCCGATAAAGACCGTTGAGGCAGTGTGCTGACGGGGGTCACGGCCGGGATTTGAATAGGAGTGGAATTGAATCAGGTTCTGCACCGTTAGGCCGGTTTCTTCAAGCGCTTCCCGCGCCGCTGCATCTTCATATGACTCTCCATAATCGACAAACCCGCCCGGCAAAGCCCAGCCGTATGGCGGGTTTTTTCGTTTGATGAGCACGATCTTGTCGCCAATCTCAATGATGATATCGACAGTGGGAACCGGATTGCGAAAAAGAGGGATCTTGGTGTGGCAGTTTGGACAGTTCATGGGAACAGGTTGTGAAGTGAAAGGTTAAGGCGTCAACATGGCATAGATTTCCTGCCAGCTCCCCACGCTCTGCAGGTCATGTTTCCCCTGGTTCCAGGGTTGGGAAAAGACCAGGGGGGTGATGGCCGCATCTACCAGTTGCAGGCAGGTCTCGGCTCGATCATCGACAAAGTAACGGAGTTTGTGCTCGTGGATGTAGCGGGCCTTGTCATCGTGACGACCCATGGCCACCAGACGGATCTTGGTGCAGACATGGGCGGGAAAGAAATGTTGCAGCCAGTCTTCTACGGGTTGGTGCAGGGAGCGGGCAGTGATGATGGTTACCGGCGTGGATGCGGTCATTGCCGTGATGACCTCCACGGCCCCTTTCATCGGTTGCAGACCGGTTGCCAGAGAATTGCGGAGGATGGCGTCAAAGATTGTTTCCACCACCGGGATGGGGATGTCCAGACAATCTTCAACCTGAAAGCTGGTAATGTCTTTCAGGGTAAAAGAGCAGAAGGCGTGCTCCTCGCAGGCCAAGCGGATAAAGGCCTCTGCCGTATCGGCAATGACTCCGTCCAGGTCAAAACCAATCTCTTGGCTCTGGATCTTCATATTGCTTCTGTCCTTGTTGTGTCCTGATTGTACTTTTCTTCCATCTTCTTTATCTGTTGCATCACCTCTTCATTGAATGGGGTTGCGATGCCAGCCATTTTTCCTTCTCTGACTATTGCGCCGTTGATGGCATCAATCTCTGTTGGCCGCTGGTGACGACGGTCCTGGAGCATGGAGGAGATATTCTTGGCTGTGCTTTTACAGATCGCTAGGGTGGCCTGCAGCGGATCAACGCTGATGGTGATACCGCAAGCCCTGGCCACTGTCTCTGCCTCGTGAACAATGTTTTTCAGTCGGCCACGGGCGGCGCAGGAGGTGAGGAGCTGGCCGTTGGTGCGGTTGTAGAGGGCGGTGAGCGGATTGATCCCGGCGTTGATGAATAACTTGGCCCAGAGCTGAGAACGAATATCCTGCGACAGAGCGACATTCAGGCCAGCCTTCTGGAGGATTCGTGCCAGTTCTGCCAGTTGTTGCTGGTGCCGCTCTGTTGGGCTCTTGAGAAAACCCAGGTAGGTTATGCCCCTGCCTGCATGGAGGACGTGTCCTGAGCCTAGCAGGGTTGCGCCTTCAGAGCTGCTGGCAAAGGCCGGAGCTGTGGGGAGATTTAGCCGCTCTTGAATATCAAGATGGCTGATCCCATTTTGCAGGAACACCAGCAGGGTTTGGGGGGAGAGCAGAGGCAGACAGGAGTGCAGGCAACCAGCCAGATTCTGCGATTTAACGCAGAAGAGAACTATGTCTGTCGAACTGATTGCCTGTAAATCCGAGGAGACAGAAATCGGGTATCGCTCTTGCCCCTTGTCTGTTTCGTAAATGATCCCCTGGGCAGTGAGTAGGGCTGCCCGTTCCTGATTATGATCAAGGAGCCAGAGGCTGTTTTCCGCACTCTGTTTTTTTTGAAAAAAAAGAGAGGCGAACAGACAGCCCAAGGCTCCCGGGCCGACAATGGCGATACGCATTGGCAAAAGAGGTGGATGATTTACTGGATGATCTTCGCCTCTTCGACCATCACCACATAGCTGTATCCTGAACCAAAATCCTTATTGGCCCGGACTATACCTTCTATGGTAATGACTTCCTTGTCTTTTGGTGGCTGGGCGCTGGTAGTGACGACCAGGTCGTGGGTGTTCTTCAAAGCGTCGCCGCTGCCATCCTGGAGATGGATCCAGTTCTTACCCATGATGTTGGGGCTGAATTTGACCACCTTGCCCTGGATGCGAATGGTCTTGCCGTCAAGTTTGGTGCTGTCGGCAAAGACCTCTCCCACGGTGTAACCATTTTCTCCTGCGGCTTTTTCCACCTTGATCTCAGTGAAAGGGGCTATTTGGCCAACGCTACCACCTGATTCGGTCTTGGCCTGCATGGCGGCAGGTGGGGCTTCGCCCTTGACTGCGCTGGCGAACGAATCGGCTTCGGCAGTGTTGTCCGTAGCCGGTTTTGTGGCATGGGGATCAGTCTGAGCTGGCGCCTGGTCTGCCTTGCCTACAAGGCCGCCAGAAAAAACGACGGATTCAAAGGTCCTGTTGAGTGATTTGCTGGTGAAATTGGACATAACCATTCCGTCATGATAGGAGATTTCATCACCCACCTTAACTTTGGCTTCAGGAATGGCAACCCAAGGCTGGGCCTTGCCGATATCTACTTTCATATAGGTGTAGCCACCAGAATCCATGGTCTCCAATACTTTGCCGCTGATGCCATTGACCTGCGGTGCAGTGGCCGCTGGCGTTGGAGTTGCCGGTAGAGGTGTTTCGGCTGTCTGCACCGCTGTCTTTTGGGTAGCGATGGTCGCTGCTGGCGTTGTTTTTTCAGGGGTTTTATTGCCTGTCGTGCTTTTTTGCTGGTTATCACAGGCGGGGAGCAAGAGACAGAGGCAGAGTATCGATTTCAGGAGTTTATGCTTCATGGAATCCTCGTGGTGAAAGGTTAAAGTGAGTCAGTAATCAAGTTGGATAAAAAGAGTGACTGCTGACAGTTAAACACGTATGGCTAAAAAAACTAATCATCTTCAAGCAGAAAGGCAATATACTCAAGGATTGATCGAGCCCAGAGATTATATCCCGTTTCGGTGAAATGA
The DNA here is from genome assembly GCA_903891045.1 of uncultured Desulfobulbaceae bacterium. GTDB lineage: Bacteria > Desulfobacterota > Desulfobulbia > Desulfobulbales > Desulfocapsaceae > UBA2270. Next base: position 25,669 of record CAITDH010000066.1, read on the forward strand.
ATACCGTCCGCCTGAAAAATTCCGGTTCTTGTACTGAATTCTGAGAATACATCGAGAAAGCAACAACCGGATTGTAAG
>CAITDH010000067.1 GCA_903891045.1 uncultured Desulfobulbaceae bacterium
AAAGTGCCTCTATAGGAAACTCAGCTATCACCTTCCTGGACTCCCAGCTATGCGGGAGTAATGCAGCATATAATGCTATGTCATTCCCACACAGCCGGGAGTATTTCAGGGGGGGAACATAAGAACTTTTAGCTGAGTATTGTACAGAGTCACTTTCATTAATGAAGGACTGATCGTTCAATCAATATCAGGAGCGTGAATATGGAGTTTCAGTTTTCAGACTTTCTTTATCGCGACAATGTTCTCTGGATTGCGGCCTTCACCTTGGGCGGTCTTGCTTTTGCCTTAGGACCCATCGCCATTGTTTATCTCCTCATGCCTCGCGGCACCCGTCAATTCGAAAACAGAAACAAGCAAGCCATTGAGTGCGGCATGGTTCCCATTGGTGACAGCTGGGTACGTTACGGCGTTGTCTTTTTTCTCTACGCCCTCATCTTTCTTGCCTTTGACGTGGATGTTCTATTTCTGTTCCCGGTTGCCCTTGCTTACAACAATGAGATATTTGCCTATAGGGATTTTATAGAAATTGTCATCTTTATCGGAATTTTATCGCTCGCAATCGTATATGCATGGATCAAGGGAGTATTCAAGTGGGAACGCAAAATATACCTTCACCGTTAGAAGCTGTACCGTCATCTTTCGTTCAATTTGCCATCGCTGACAAACTGATCAATCTTGGCCGTGCGAATTCTTTGTGGCCACTCACGTTTGGCCTGGCCTGCTGCGCCATTGAAATGATGGCAACAGGATGCGCCAGATTTGACATGTCAAGATTTGGCGCCGAGGTCTTTCGCCCATCTCCGAGACAAAGTGATGTGATGATTGTGGCTGGTACCATTTCAAAAAAAATGCAACCGGGCATTAAAACACTCTACGATCAGATGCCTGAACCTAAATGGGTTATGGCACTGGGCAACTGTGCAATCTCGGGCGGCCCTTTTGCATTTGAGGGACAGTATGGCATTGTCCTGGGCGCCGATCAGTTTTTACCGGTTGATGTCTATATCCCCGGATGCCCTCCACGGCCAGAGGCGCTTCTGCAGGGCATCATTGAGCTCGAACATAAAATTTCCGGCTGGAAAAGATGGAAAAATCCTGAGACTGCATAAATCAACCGCAGTTTTCAGGTCAGGTTGAAGACGATAAAGTCAATTATCTAAACTGTTTCATACTCCTTCGGAGCCACAGATCATGATACTCGAAACAACACAACAAGCACTGCAAGCACTCTTTGCCGGATCTGTTCCAGCAGATGGAGCTGAGGCTGCTACCCCCAGGGGTAATGGTGTTCTCACTCGTGATTACAAAATCCATGGATACCATCTTGACGCTCAAGTTGCCGCAGATCAACTTCTTGCAGCTGTCACCATTCTTGATCAGGCTGGATTTTTTATTGAAAGTATCACCGGTGTTGACTGGATCAAAGAAAACCAGATGGAAGTCATCTATGACTTTTCCCGTTACGACTTTGACACCTGCCGAGTAGTTATCCGCACCAGAGTCCCTCGTGACCAACCCATAGTCCCCACCATTTCCACAATATACGCCGGAGCAAACTGGCATGAGCGGGAGACCCATGATTTTTTTGGCATCAAATTTGCGGGCCACCCCCACCTCGTCCCCCTGCTCCTTCCTGAAGATGCAGATTTCCATCCACTCTTAAAGGATTTCAAGGCATGAGCACACCAATTCAACTCCGACCGGATGAAACATTCATCCTGAATGTAGGGCCCCAGCATCCTGCAACCCACGGTGTCCTTCGGGTTAAAATGGAAATGGACGGTGAATATATTGTCAAGTCAGAAACTGTCCTTGGCTATATCCATCGCATGCACGAAAAAATGGGTGAGAACCGAACCTATGCCCAATATCTTCCTAACTTGAGTCGCCTCGATTACCTCGGCGCTTTAGGCTATACCCATGGTCATGTCCTGGCCATAGAGCGAGCCGCAGGAATTGAGGTACCAGAACGTGCTGAATATATCCGGGCCATCACTGTTGAGCTTAATCGTGTGGCATCCCACCTCTTCTGGTTCGGGGCCTTTGTCATGGATCTTGGTGGCTTCAGTCCTCTCATGTACGCCATTCAAGATCGCGAACATATCCTTGATATGCTGGAAGCAGTAACCGGAGCCCGTTTAACCTATTGCTATTACCGTTTTGGCGGTCTCTACAATGATATTGACGATGATTTCATTGAGGCAGCCAAACGCTTTATCCCCCGCATGCGTAAATCGCTTAAAAAATATGCCGCATTAGTGACAGGCAATATTATCTTTCAAAAACGACTGGAAGGGATCGCACCTGTTTCTGCAGAGATGTGCCGCAAATACGGGGCCACTGGCCCAGTTGCCAGAGGCTCTGGAATTAACTTTGATGTCCGTAAAAATGAGCCCTATTCGGTCTATCCTGAATTCGACTTTGATGTCCCAGTCTATCATGAATGTGACTCCATGGCCCGTTACAAGGTACGCATGGATGAAATGGAGCAATCACTGCGGATCATCGAACAGGGTTTAGAGAAATTACCTGGCGGGCCCATCATGGCTGAGAAAAAACCTAAAAATATCAAACTGCCGGTAGGAGATTTCTATCAGGCTGTGGAAACCGCACGCGGCAGTTTTGGAATCAGAATTGTCAGTGATGGTGATAAAAATGCCTATCGACTGAAACTGCGTTCACCAACATATTCGAATATGCATCTTTTTGATGAGGCATGTGAGGGGATGCTGATTATGGATGCCCTTGCATTTATGGGAAGCTTGGACCTCGTCATACCAGAAATGGACAGGTAATTTCATTTCTAAATCAAAATGGAACAACGACCGACCACAGCGAAGCGGCGAAGTTACTATTTGATTGGAAAATGGACTAAGGGAGAAGGACAATGAGTTTAACATTACTAAATGTCATAGTTGCTGTGGTGATAGCCATCGCCTTTGCTGCTGCCAACGCCGCCTATCTGGTCTGGGCCGAGCGCAGAGGTGCAGCCCGCATCCAGCGCCGTCCGGGACCAAATATTAATGGTCCTTTCGGACTGTTGCAACCACCTCTTGACGGCATCAAACTGATGACCAAGCAGTTGATGATCCCGGGAGGAGCTGACAAAATCCTGTTTATGGTAGCCCCAGTACTGGCCATGGCTCCGGCCATTATGAGTTTCGTCACCATCCCTTTCAGCAAAGGAATCGCCGCCCATAACATGGAGATTGGCGTCCTCATGATTTTCGCCTTTGCCTCCATGGGTGCCATGGCCATTCTCTTTGCCGGCTGGGGTTCTCGCAATAAATATTCAGTCATGGCCTCGGTCAGGGCAGTATCACAGAATGTCTCCTATGAGATTCCCATGCTGATCACAGCGATTACTGTGGTCATGGTCAATGGTTCCATGGATCTCAAGGCGATCAGCACAGCCCAGGCCGGTGGTTTTTGGCACTGGAATATATTTCCATCCCTGCACAGTCCATTGATGCCGATCTCTTTTATCATATTTTTTATCTGCTCCCTGGCAGAGACCAATCGCGCCCCCTTTGATCTTGGCGAGGCCGAGAGTGAACTGGTAGCCGGTTTCCACACTGAGTATGGCAGTATGGGCTTCGGCCTCTTCTTCATGGGTGAATATGCAAACATTGTCATTGGCGCCAGCCTGACAACTATTCTGTTCCTTGGTGGCTGGGATTGTCCCTTTGGCATGTTTCCCGGCGTATGGTGGTTCCTGCTTAAAATATACCTCCTCATTGCCACCTTTATCTGGATTCGCTGGACCTTTCCCCGAACAACCATTTACGGACTGCTCAATCTGTCTTGGAAAATACTTATTCCTATATCCCTGTTCAACCTGCTGCTCACTGCAGGACTACTGAAGGTGTTCTAACATGGGTGGTTATTTCAGCGATATATTCAATGGGAGCAAAAGTCTGCTCATTGGGATGGGTATTACCTTTCGGGAGTTTTTCAAACCTACCGTAACTGTTCAGTATCCCTATCAGACTCTCAAGATGTCGGCACGGTTTCGTGGACATATCGAGCTCATTGCCGATGAAGAAGGGAATCCAAAATGTGTCGCCTGTGGGATGTGCCAGCGTGCCTGTCCCTCCGGTTGTATCAGCCTGGACTCTGTCTCGGTGGACATCGAAGTTGATGGGAAAGTTAAGAAGAAAAAGGTTTTAAGCAAATACGATCTGGATTTCACTAAATGCTCCCTGTGTGGACAATGTGTTGAAAATTGTAACTTTGGGGCAATAGACTTTTCAAAAGAATATAATCTTGCGTCTACTCGCAAGGAAGATTTCCACTTTAATCTTCTTAAACGGTTGGAGGAGAGAAACGCATGAACCCTTCCATGGCCATAACAGAAGCGCCAGGGCTGTTCACCGCTGACGGCCTGACTGGTCTGATCTTTCTCGTAATGATGGCAGTAACTCTCATTGGTGGGATTATTTCCTGCTGCGCGGAACGACTGGTACGGGCGGTAGCAGGACTTATTGTCTGTTTTATCGGGGTGGCTGCCCTCTATTACTTCCTAAACTCGCCTTTTGTGGCAATGATGCAGATGCTCATCTATGTGGGGGCCGTCTGTATCACCATAGCCTTTGCCATCATGCTCGCAGCCCCAGAAGAAAGTAAAAAAAATGGCCCGGCGGGACCATTATCAGGACCTCTGGGATTTATCACCGCAGGCCTGGTCACCATCGGATTAATCGTTATGGCGATGAGAGCAAAATTCACCTCTCTCCCCAAGGTCAGTGATGGGACAATGAAAGAAATGGGAATCCAGCTTCTGACCAGTTATTCCATGGTCTTTGAGCTCATATCCATTGTCCTGTTGATTGCAATCATTGGGGCATTAGTCATAGCCCGTGCTGGAAGGAGCAAATAATGTCTCTACTTACTCTGTACAACAACCTCAACACCTTTCTTTATCTGGCAGCCATGTTGTTTGGCATGGGTATCTATGGGCTTGTAACCCGGCGAACACTCATCGGGATGCTTATTGCCTCTGAACTGATACTGGCCGCTGCGTCTATTAATTTTATGGCCTTTAACAGGTTTACGGCACCAGACCCCACAGTAGGGCAGATATTTACCCTTTTCATCATGGCCATTGCCGCTGCCGAAGCCGCCATTGGACTGAGCATTATCATTGCCGTGTATCGAAACTATAAATCTATCGACACCGAAGATCTGGTCGAACTTAAAGGTTAGAAAAAGGAACATCTGTCATGGATATAACAACGGTCAGTTCCGTAAAACTTCTCATAACTCTCCTCGTTCCGCTTATTGGCACCTTGGGTGTCATGTTTATGGGGAAAAACGAGAATATCAGAGAAGGCATCTCGTCGGTTTCCTCAATCATCCTGTTTTTACTTGTCGCCTCAATGATTCCGACAGTACTGTCCGGCAAGACATTGATCTTCCACATGTTCAGTATCCTTCCTGGAGTCACCGTTACTCTCCGGGCAGACGCCATGTCCATGATCTTTGCCTTGGTGGCATCGTCTCTCTGGACGATTGCAGTCTTCTACTCCATGGGCTATATGCGAGCCCACCACGAACATGCACAGACTCGATTCAATGCCTGTTTTGCTCTGGCAATCTTTGGCGCAATCGGGGTCGCATTCTCTGATAACCTTTTTACCCTCTATCTCTTTTACGAGATCGTATCAATCTGCACCTACCCCCTGGTTGCCCATCATCAGGACGCAGAAGGTTACAATGGCGCCCGGAAATACATTATCTATCTGACCACGACGGCCAAGGCATTTCTGTTGCCCGCCCTGATCCTGATCTATGTCCTGACCGGAACCCTTGATTTTGCACCCAATATCTCAACAGGCATATTCCCGCCAGATGTCAACAAGAGTCTGGTGATCATGCTCTACATTTTCTGTCTCTTCGGTTTTGCCAAAAACGGGGTCATGCCCTTTCATCACTGGCTGCCAGGCGCCATGGTCGCGCCCACTCCTGTTTCTGCCCTGCTCCATGCCGTGGCCGTTGTGAAGGTTGGTGTTTTCTGCACCACCCGGGTCATGCTCTATGTCTTTGGGGTGGATACCATGCATGCCCTAAACCTTGGGATTCCAACGGCGTACTTTGTCGGATTTACCGTGATCATGGCCTCGGTCCTTGCCCTGTCCAAGAATAACCTCAAGGAACGATTGGCTTATTCAACCATCAGTCAACTCTCATATATCATCATGGGTGTGGCTCTCCTCACCCCGGCAGGTATTGATGGCGGTCTGATCCATATCGTCAATCATGCCTTCGCTAAGATCACCCTCTTCTTTTGCGCCGGCGCCATTTATATTGCCGCTCACAAGAAAGATATCTCGGATATGGGAGGACTTGGAAAGACCATGCCCTTTACCTTCGGGG
>CAITDH010000068.1 GCA_903891045.1 uncultured Desulfobulbaceae bacterium
AACTTCGAAGGAAAAAACTTTAAAAAACTATTAGTAATTCCAAACATTAATGTTATACTTGGCACGGAAGTCGGAATACTATAACAAAGCAACACCTTTTTTAAGCATAAACAAAACACAGAAATTCAAAAAGCCCCTAAAAATAAAAAAGAAGCACTAAAATCTTTTTTTAAATTAACACAAAGTTACTTTTAAATAACAAAAAGTGCCTCTATAGGAAACTCAGCTACACCTTCCTGGACTCCCAGCTATGCGGGAGTAATGCAGCATATAATGCTATGTCATTCCCACACAGTCGGGAGTATTTCAGGGGGAGTGCATAAGAATTTTTAGCTAAGTATTGCATAGAGTCACTTAACAAAAATCCTTGAAAGATGCAAGAAAAGATAACTAAACAACCACCAGCTAAAAGCTGGTGGGTTAATCGTATGTGCTGAAAGTGAAGTGGTATGAAAAAAATGGACACTTTTTTAAGAGCGGGTTAGATCCCCATCAGGAAGTGTTCAATGACAAAGAAAAGAAAGGATTACCCTCAGGAATTCATGGATTCGGCAGTCAAGCTGATTACTGAACAGGGTTATAAGATATCTGAAGCTGCCCGTAATCTCGGTGTTAATGTGAGCGTTTTGGGCCGATGGAAGCGCGAATCAGAAGCAGGACGTGGCAGCATTGCTTCTCGTTCTGCTCAACGGAAAGATAATGTTCAGGTAGAGCTGGCAAAGCTCAGAAAAGAAAACCAGCGTTTACGAATGGAGCGTGAAATCTTAAAAAAGCTGCGGCCTTCTTTGCAAGCGAGCTGGGGTGCGGTATCAAATGATTGATACTACTGTGAAGAAGGCCTACCCAATAGCCCTGTTGTGTGACGTTATGGAAGTTTCTCGGAGTGGGTATTATTTCTGGAAAAAACGAGGGAAATCAGCAAGACAACAAGAATATGAAAATTCTGTGGTTCAAGAGGCACATAAAGTGTCAAAAGGAACCTATGGTGCCCGGCTGATTGCGGAAGAGGTTGAATCTCATGGCGTTTCGTGCGGTGTTAATCGGCGTGTAATAATGACCCCTTTATGAGAGAAATCGGCGTCGAAAATTGACCCCTCCGTGTTAACGACTCTATGGAAATTTAACCATGGAGAAACAGGAGGATGTTAATTGTGGAAACGATAGCAAAAGTACGGCGGTACTCTTTTCGGGACGGGAGAAAGATCAAGGAGATTACCCGTGATTTGGACCTGAGTCGCAATACAGTTCGTGACATTATCCGTAGTGGTGTCACAGCGCGATCCTACTCCCGAGAGAATCAGGTTTTCCCGAAATTAGGCGCTTATCTGGAGCGGTTGGGTAAACTTCTGGAAGAGAATCAGAAACGGCCGAAAAAGAGGCGCATGAATGCCACAAGGTTGTGTGCGTGATTTTGATCGACGAAGGGTGGCTATGACAGCGTACGGCGCTACGTAAAAATGGTTGGTCGAACACAAGCCCGAAGCTGGGCAGGTTTTTATCCCTCTGCAATTTGCTCCAAGGGATGCCTACCAGTTTGACTGGAGCCATAAGCAAGTAATCTTGGGTGATAAAGCCCAGACGGTGAAAGTCGCGCATATCCGTCTTTATCATAGCCGCAAGTTTCGTGTTGTTGCCTACCTTCGCGAGAGCATGGAGAGGATATTTGATGCCCATGCTCGGGCATTTGAGTTTTTTGGTGGCACCTGCCGGCATGGGATTTATGACAATATATCGACCGCCGTTGATCGTGTTTTGCAAGGCAAAGCGCGGAGAGTACAACAAGCGGTTCATGCAAATGTGCAGTCATTATCTGACAGAACCGGTAGCCTGCGCGCCAGCTTCGGGCTGGGAGAAAGGTCAGATAGAAAAGCAAGTTCAAGATGTTCGCAACTGGCTGTTTGTGCCCAGGCCACGATTTGCTGATTTAGCGGAACTGAATACCTGGCTGTCAGACCGGTGCCAGACTCTGAGTGAGACCAGCATCCGACAGAAAAAGATCGCACCATCGAAGAGGTGTTCCTGGAAGAGAAGGCATTTCTGGTCGAAGTCGGTTCTCGTTTTGCGGGATACATAGAAAGTGAGCAATCGGTCTCAAGCACCAGCCTGGTTCGCTGTGACCGCAACCACTACAGCGTCGATTCTTGTTTTGCCGGAAAGACAGCCACTGGCCGAGTGTCCGCAGATCGTGTCCAAGTGATCAGTAACGGAGAGATGATAGCTGATCATCAGCGTCGATTTGAACGGGATAAAAGCCGTGGCATTACCTTGGGCCCTACGCCGCAAGCCAGGTGCCTTGAGGAATGGCGCATCGTTTCAGAACTGGGATCTTCCTCCTTGCCTGCAATCGGTACAGAAGCATCTCCTTCAGCAACTCGGAGGAGATCGGGACTTCGTTGATATTTTGTGTGCAGCCAATCAACACTGGCTGGAAATGGTGGAAGCAGCCTGCTGCCAAGCCCCCTTGCCCAAGAGGCGACACAGAGTGAAGTAATCCTCAACCTGGTCGCTCGGACCGCCAACCCACCTCCTGCCGAGACAGTCACTCCAGCAGAAAATCTTCGACTGAAAGAGGAACCAAGAGCCGACTACGGTCGCTATGATTCGCTCCGATAAGGAGGTGGTTTATGCAGCGGCATGAATTGATCAAGACGCTACGCGAGCTCAAGCTGTACGGCAGGGTTGAGGCGTATGATGAGGCGGTCGTCAAAGGGATACATCGAAAGCACACGGTTGAAGAAATCTTTGCGGTCCTTTGCCGTGCCGAGGCAGCAGAACGGAAGGCACGTTCTATCCGCTACCAGATGGGCATTTCTCGGTTCCCCGTACAGAAGGATCTTGACTCCTTCGTCTTTGCCGATGCGGTAGTGGAGGAGAGACATATTCGGGAACTTTACACGGGGAGCTTTCTGGACGATGCCCGTAATCTTATTTTTATCGGCGGAACCGGTACGGGTAAAACTCACCTGGCCATAGCCGCTCACTGCATCAGGGTTGGCCGGCGAGGCAGATTCTTCAGTGTTGTCAATCTAGTCAATCAGTTGAGCAGGAAAAACATCGAGGCAAAGCAGGAAGCTTGGCAAATCAGTTGCCGAATGTGGATTTGGTCATTTTGGAGGGGCAGGGGGAGGCTCGAAAAAATAGTCCCACTTTTGAGGTTGCCCCCTTTCTGAGGTCAATCCAGAGCTCCCTACATTTGGGGAGGGGGATAGGTTCGGAAAGGGGGCAACCGGCAAGGGGGACGATAGATTTTTAATAAATAAAATTTTATTTTTAGGGCGGGGTCCCCTGAAAATGAAGTTTTATTTTAGGGTATGAGGAGATGAATTCCTCAGGAGTAAAAATTAGGAGGTTCCTGATTTTTATGGAGGAGGAACAACAACTTTTCTTGCAGTTACCCTGCTTGCCGTGAGCAGGGTATCAAAAGAGAAGCCCGGCATTCCGTCTTCTGTTTAACTGTGATTGCCGACTATAAAAAAAGGGGAGGCTAGTGAGCCCCACCTTTTTTGTAATCTCCGTGCTGCTCGGGTGCGTCCGATCCTGAGCCCATTCTTGAAAGACCCTTTGATCAAGTCCGTCATCACCGTCAACAACTCCTCCTTGAATGCTTTCTCTTCAGCCTTGTTTGGCTAGGTGATCTTGTACTTGCTGAATACGTCAACAAGCGCCTCGATGACTTCAGTCATGAAGTCTTTTTTGTTCTCTTTCTCCATATGATTTTTGTCGGCGGTAATAAATAAAACTCAGATGAACAAGTCCGCCTTGCTTCCTCATCTGCTGTAATGACAGCAACGGAGACCTTGCGGTCTGTCAAGGGTGGAACTGTCCACATCCGTAATGAAACCGCTGCGGAAAGGAGGTTGTGGTCAGACTACCCTTGATTGGCCGTGAGGTGTTGCTACAATGGAAGGAGATGAGGAAGGAAGGCTCCGTTGCATACCACGACCAGGATAAAACAGGATGGGCGGGCAAAAGAAGCCCCCGGTGGGGCTCTTCCTTAATTGGGGTGGTTTTTTTTAATTTATTCAAAGGCAAAGCAGAAGAAACTCGGCGACACCAGGAGGCCGGTATTCTGATACCGGCCTCCCCCATAAAGAAATTTTTAGTTGTAGTAACTCAAATTCGGTCTGACAATTCACCAAATCAGAGTTAAGCAACCCTGACACTGTCAGTCTATAGAGTTACGTCACCCTGTATTGCTTGAGATTGAATCTTGCCAAGGGGAATTTTTATCTGCTGAAATTCTGTTTGAGTAAAAATCCATAGGAGGTATACGTAACAAATCCTATTTTTTCTTTTTATGTTAAATTGTTACCTGATGTTATTTTTCTCTGTTTTTTCCTGATAAGTCGTGTTTTGCAATGTAATAGTACAAAAAAGCCCTGAAAAATCAGGGCTTGGAGAAAAAAGAACAAACGGTGGGGCAGGCGGAGCGGACTTTACCTCATATGGCAAATGGCCCGCCCTCACCCGTCCAGTTTATGGATTTGGTCCGTTATGGCAACTCCAACATGTTACACGCTCATCCGCAACGAACGTCTTCCCGTTCAAGGTCTTTGCCACCTTGACCACGGCCAGAGGAGATCCACTGCTTGTGCTACCATGACAGACGTAGCAGGTAGTCTTAGGCTCGGTGCTGAACGTGCTGTCGTTATGGTGGCTGCTCACCCAGGATTGGCCAATAGTATGCATACCATGCGGGCCACCGTTGACGGTAGTGGGCATAGTCGTGTGGCAGACCGTGCACTCACGGATCGCCGCTGCGTACCCCTGGGCCTTAATAGCGCTCAGATTGTCATTCACCTGATTACCGTTAGCGCTAGGCTTATTGGTGAACTCGGCGTGAGTCGAGTTGTGGCAGGCCTCGCACTGCATACTACTGTGACCGGTGCTGAAGCGAAACAGGCTCGTACCCGTCGCGGGGGTATTCGCATTGGAGGCGAAGCGTGTGTCGGTCCAGGTCTTGAACGTGCCGTTAGCATTAATGGCCACGGTCTCCCGTATGCCGTCATGGTGGCAAGACTGACAGGTGGGCACGTCAAACCAGCCGATGCGTGCCTTGCTGCCTACTGTTGCCATCGTGCCGTGGCAGGACTGGCACTCCATGGTGTGCTTGCCGGCCAAATCTACCGGATTGCCCATGGCGCCGCGCAGGCACTCGGTGTCCCTGCCAGGATGGCAGTTATAACAGGCGTCGCGAGTACCGATACTGTCCAGGGCCAGGGTTGAGCCTGGCAGCTTGGTGTTGGCATGGCGGTTATGCATGGCCGCTGTCATATTGGAGACACCGGTCTCACCGTTGATCCCCCACACTGCCAGGGCGTTGCTGTTATGACAGGTGTCACACAACACAGGCTTGCCATTGCCAGGCGAGGACTCCAGGCTGGAGCCGTATCCTTTTTTGGTGAGTAAACCGGCATAGTTGACATTGCCTTTATTCTTCTCATCGTGCAGACGAAGGATATTCATTCGCCAATCCACTTCAGAACCGGCAGCCAGGTTTACCCAACCGGCCACTGGTTTGGCGGCAGTACTGCCGGTATTGCTGGCATGGCAGGTATAACAGTTAATTTCGCTGGATATCGGCAGCACGGCGTTGCTACTGGCGATCGTTTTACCGCTGCTGTCGATGGCATTAACCTTGACCAGCGGAAAGTAGTTGAGGCGCTGGTTGTCGTCAAACGGGGTGATGGGAATGCCCGTGGCCTCGAACCATTTATAATTATTGTTCCAGGCTAATGGAGCCGGTTGAAGAGATGCCATTGGATTGCCGGTGAGACCGATGTTGGGATTCAGGTTAGCACCGAATAAGGGCTGAGTGTAGTCCCAGAAGTTGGTCTTGTATTGACTGGTGCTATTGATCGAGCCTGTGGGATCGGACGTGGCCTCATAGGTCAGGGCATAGTTCGACAGGGTGTTGACCAACTTACCGTTCACCACCAACTGGGCGTTCAAGTTATTAAACGGAGGCAACAGTGTGAAGGTGGAGAAATCGGAATCAGCACAGTGCATGCCCAGATCGTTCCAGGCAAACAGATGGGTGCCATTGGCTGAGACAATAATTGGCGCGCCCACTGTATAGCTTATCGATTTGTTGGCCGTATTACCTGCTTGATCAGTGGCGTTGACACTAAAGCTTTTCGTGCCGGCAGTAGAGAGGTTGATGGCGGTGTTATTCGCCACCGTGCCGGTGCATCCCGTAACTCCAGAGGTTGTATCGGTGCAGCTATAATTCGTGGTAATCGTTTGACCCTGAGGATAGGTAGCACCGCTGGCCGGTGTGACAAGTGAGACGCTAGGTGGCGTGGTATCGCGTTTGACGGTCACCGACTTGGTGGTGGTGCCACCGGCGCTCGTGGCATTGCAGGTGAAGATGGTCCCAGTTGTGTCGGCGCTGACCGTAGCTGCGCTACAACCGGAAATCGAGGAAATTGCCGATTCAGAGTCCGTCACCGTCCAGCTTAAACCGACATTGCTGGTGTACCAGCCGTTTGCTCCCAAGGTCCCGGTGAGCACGGGAGTGACCACCGGCGGGGTGGTATCGCCAGCCGCAGCGCCAGCCACAGTGTAGTTGACGGTCTTAGTGACCGAGTTGCCGGCATTATCCTTGGCCGTCACAGCAAAGGATTTCGCGCCTGCGGAGGCGGTGTTGATCGGCTGGCCGTTGGCGACAGTTCCTGTACAACTGGCCACTTTCGACATCGCATCGGTGCAGGTGTAGCTGGCGTTAACCACCTGATTGAAGGCATAGGTGGCGCTCGCCGCCGGGGTGGTAATCGTCGTAGTCGGTCGGGTTACATCCCGTTTGACGGTAACCGACTTGGTGGTGGTGCCGCCGGCGCTTGTTGCCTTGCAGGTATAGGTTTTACCGGAGGTGTCAGTGGTAAGGGACACAGTGCCACAACCCGATTTACTGGTTATATTCGATTCGGGGTCGGTCACGATCCATGCCACGCTGACATTGCTTGTATACCAGCCGTTGCTCCCCTGCGTGCCGGTTACTGCCGACTGGATAACAGGGGGAGTCGTGTCACTGGCACGAGTTCCGCCCTCTGCAAAGGCCTGTCCTGAAAAACTAGCTCCGAGTACAAGACTCAAAACCGATGCGATCATATATTTTTTCATGCAATAACTCCTACTCTTTGTAAACAATGGCGGAATTACCAAGTCGGCAAGATTGCCAGAACCACCCCTTGTAGAAACAAAACTATAAATAGTTGATAATAATTATTATTCATAAATCGTTTTTCTGTCAAGAAGAATTGAAGTATAGTGGTTGAGTATTAATCAGCTTTACTCCCATTTCAGCGTTTCAAAATGCCCCATTAAAACATAACATTTCGGATAACCAGTGATGCCAACTACAAGCAAAATGGATGCCACACCCTCATCAAATCGGCAACATATCGATTTTGTGTAAAAAAATAAATAATTAAGCTGCCGTAGATTTCGGAAAACATGACGAGTGTATGGTTTTTCCTTCAAGAAAAACCCGACTCACGGCTCGCAGACAGGAAGACAACTGCGCTAATTAAGCAGGTTATGTGGAGTGTATGGATTTCCCTTCACGACAAAAGTCGACCTGCTGCCGATTTCAGGAGGCTCAGTACGTGCAGGTTTTCCTTGCAGGAAGAACCCTGCCCACAGGCCATAAACAGAAAGACAACCGGGGTAATGAAACAAGAAATGCATGGTGTATGCATTTCCCTTCACATTAGAGGGAAGTGTCTGGCAGGAGAGGGTTATTTCTTGAAATCGCCGGGATTTAGCCCGTGCTTCTTGAGAAGGGCGTAAAGGTCGGCACGATAACGGCCGGCAATGATCGCGGCATTGCTGACATTCCCCTGGGTGTGCTCCAGCATGCGCACAAGATAACCTTTTTCAAAGGCGTCTCTGGCCTCTTTAAGCGGCTTTAACGCCTCTATAACCGCACCCGCTTTGCCGGGAAGGATCAGGTCTTCGGCGATAACATCCTGCACCGTCATCGCTACCGCATATTCAATCGTATTCTCCAACTCCCGCACATTTCCTGGCCACTCATGCAGCATGAGCCGTTGCAGGGCCGCGGGCGCCAGGCCCTTTATCTCTTTGCTCATCTGCGCACTGAATTTCTTCAGAAAATATTCGGCCAGAAGGGGAATGTCCTCCCGTCGTTCCCGCAAAGGAGGCAGCTCGATGGGAATGACGTGGATCCGGTAGAAAAGGTCTTCACGGAACAGATCCTGCTTGACCAGCTCCGCAAGATTCTTATTGGTGGCCACGAGGACCCGGACGTCGACGGAGACGGGCTGCTCACTACCCACGGGATAGAACTGGCGCTCCTGGAGGACCCGGAGCAGCTTAACCTGGAGCGAAGGCGGCATATCTCCGATTTCGTCAAGGAGAATGGTCCCTTCATGCGCCTGAGCAAATAATCCCTTGGAACTTTTGATCGCGCCGGTAAAGGCGCCTTTTTCATGGCCGAAGAGCTCGCTCTCCAGCAGGGTTTCAGGCAGAGCCGCACAGTTAATGGCCACAAATGATTTGTCCTTTCGCGGGCTGGCAAGATGAATTGCCCGGGCGATAAGCTCCTTGCCCGTACCGCTTTCGCCCTGGATGTGCACCGTCGAATCCATTTGGGCAATTCTGGCCACTGTCTCCAGCACCTGATGCATTTTCTCGCTTCGCGCCACAATGTTTTTGAAATCATAGCGCTCCCCCAGCAGGCCCTTGAGCCTGTTGACTTCAGAGGTAAGCCGCCGGTTTTCCAGGGCTCGGTTCACGTGGAATGTCAGTTCACGCGCGTCAAAAGGTTTGGTAAGGTAGGTATAGGCTCCCCGCTTCATCGCCTCAACAGCGCTTTCAATGCTGCCATGGGCCGTAAGGATGATGACCGGCAGGTCCGGGCTCATGAGGTGAATCTCCTCCATAAGGGAGATCCCGTCCTGATTCGCCAGTTGCAGATCAATGACCGCGAGATCAAAGACCTGTGACGTTACGGCCTGTTTGGCTTCTTCTTCTTCCTGGACCGCTGTCACCTCATACTCCAGTGACTCAAGCCTCATCCTGATAATTTCCAGCAGGTTACGGTTGTCGTCCACCACCAAAAGCTTCGCCCGTGCCATCAGCACCTACCTCCTCAACTCTCTCTTTTTCTCTTCGATCTCGATGTCAATCTGCCGTGTCTTTTCCATGGTTTCAAGTATGCCGACCCAGATCCTGGCCTCTTCCATGCGCGGGCTTTCGGGAAACTCTTTCACGAGCCGGGAAAAATAATGCAGCGCCTGCACGATGTCCCTTTTCGGGTTGGCATAATGGACGTGAATCAGTCCCATGTTGAAAAGCGCCACGTCGCCAGGGGTTTTTTGGGGAAACCGGGTGAGTACCTCCTGGTTTTCCTGCAACGCGCCTTCAAAATCAGCCTGGGCAAGGAGTCGCTGCCCGCGTCGCAGATGGACGTTCTTTTGTCCCGCTGACAACTCTTTCATTTTCTTTTCGATCTCGACACCTTTCTGTCTTGCCTTTTCCATGGTTTCAAGAATGCTGACCCAGGTCTTGGCCTCTTCCGTGCGCGGACTTTCAGGAAACTCCTTCTTGAGCCGGGAAAAATAATGCAGCGCCTGCCCGAAGTCTTTTTTCGGGTTGGCATAATGAATGGAGATCATCCCCATGTTGAAAAGCGCTTCGTCGCCAGGTGGATTTTGCGGAAACAGGGTGAGTACTTCCTGGTTTTCCCGCACCGCGCCTTCAAAATCACCTTGGACAAGGAGCTGCTGCCCACGCTGCAGATGGGCGTTTTCCGGTTCCGTTGTCTTGATTTCGACCGGCGCGCAGGCGGCGAGCAGGGTTGTGATCAGACCGGTAACACAAAAGTAAAGGAACTTCCTTGTCCCACTTTGCTCTCTACCCATATCCGTCCTCTGTGCGCTTGCACAATATGCTTTACGATTGCCAATCCCAAACCAGTACCCTGAAGCCGACTGGAGTTCACAGGGTAAATCTGGCGAAATTTTTCGAATATTCCCTGGACCTGCTCCGGGGGTATCCCAGACCCCGTGTCGATCACCGAGACATGTACCCCCTCATCCATTTGTCGGGCCACGACTCGCACCGAACCGCCGGGTGCGGTAAATTTAAGGGAATTGCCGATAAGGTTCCTCAGCACCTGCCTGATTTTCTCGGTATCCATCCGAACAAGTTCGACCTCTCCGATATCCTTTTCGAGCTTGATATTCCTGGACTCGGCCAGGGGCATCAGCTCATGGAGTGATCGGTCAATCAGGGGCACCAGCTCTTCTTCTGTAAAATGAAAAGGTACCATCCCTTCCTCCAACTTGGAGAGGTCCAGCAGGGAGTTGACAAGGTCGATGAGCCGGTCGCTTTCTTCAGAAATAATGGTCAACAACTTTCGTTGTTTTTCCGTGACTTCCCCTCCCACTCCTTCCAGGAACAGATTGGTTCCCTCTCGAATCGAGGTGAGGGGCGTCCGCAGCTCATGTGACATGAGGGAGAAGAACTCGGACTTCATCCAGTCCACTTCCTTCAGCTTGGCACACATTTTGTTGAAGGCCTGGGCAAGTGCCCCTATCTCGGGGGGAGAGGGCAGGTCCAGGTCAGGATCAAGAACCCCTGCGGCAATCTCCACCGTTTTTTTCTTCATGCGGGAAAGCGGCACAATTATGCTCCGGGTAATGCTGATCGAGAGGAGCAACCCCAACAGAAAAGCCACTGCGGTTATAACCACGGCCATCGTCTGCGCCTGAACCCCTGCCTCATCCAACTCCTTGACCTTACGGAAGATGCTCTGCTGGATCAAGGTTTTTAACTGCGCCAGTTCCGCCAACGCCTGATTGAAGACCTGCTCCTTTTCTTCTCCGTTATGATTTTTAGGATGAGGACTGCCAGCCTCCAGCAAGGAAACCTCTTCCGCAAAACGAGCCTGATAGGCCCGGTACTTATTTCCCAGACGGAACAGCACCTCTTGCATTTCGCCGGGTTCGGCAAGATGCATCGCCTCATCAAGGTATCTCTCGAAATCCTTATTCGAGGAGAGAAAGCTTTTATAGAGATCAGGATTCCACATGACAGTGATGTTTTTTTCATAGCGGGACACCGACAGAAGAGCATCAACCATATTCTTGTGGAGGTCGAGCAGGTTGGTGTCGAGCAGAATGATGGAGTGGGTAACCTCCCTCATCTGTCCGAGCTGGAGTATGGAGTATGTGCTCACCCCCGTAGCCATGACCAGCAGGACAATATAACTTAGCATCAATCGAGAAAAAATTGTCAATATTCTACCTCCAAATTCAGGATACGTGGAGCGATTGCATTGTACGCCTGCCAATCGGTTTTCCGAAAAAAGAACGCGCTGAAGGGACAAACGGCGGACGACGACAAACGGCCGTGGAAACTGTGGGACATCACTCCAGATCAAGTCCCACCGGT
>CAITDH010000069.1 GCA_903891045.1 uncultured Desulfobulbaceae bacterium
AACAAATTGTCAGCCTGTTTACAGGACTACGAATATAAAAATCATACTTGCAGCGGCTGTTCTGACTTATTTTCGATACATTATAAAAATCGTAACTATTACTCCATCTCGTTCGTCAGAGGGGGTGGAGTTTCATATAAACCAATACATAATTCACCGAACATATCTATGTAAACCAAAAGCTCTTCACTCTGTTCACAAGTGGGAGCGGTAGAGGAGAATGTTTTGCCTCAGTCGGAAATGGATGCTCTCTTGTCTGGATCATTCAAGGGCATCTTGAAAAATTGTCTGTTCGCCCAGATTGCATATAACATACCTGTATTACAGTTAAAATAGGATAGTTTTTGCTTGAAGGGCTTACAGATACTCCTCGAAATAATCCAGATCCTTGTGAAAGGTCTCTTCCAGCTTGGTCAGGGCCAGGAGGGCGACCGCCATGCACACGCCTCCGATCAGCAGGGCGCTGGTTTCAAGGCTGAAATAACTGCGGCAGAGCTGAAAGATAGTGGTGATGGGCACCACCATGCCGCGTACAAAATTGGGAACGGTGGTGGCGACCGTGGCCCGGAGGTTGGTGCCAAACTGCTCGGCCGCGACGGTGACGAAAATGGCCCAATAGCCGCCGGCAAAGCCAAGGAAGCAGCAGACCCCATAAAAGAAGGCCGGGCTCCGGCTCCCCTGGAGGAAATAGAGGCCTATGCCTGCCATGGTCAGCAGCATAAAGATGAAGACCACTTTTTTCCGGCTTTTTAAAACCTGGCTCAGGAGCCCGCTGCTAAAATCTCCGAAAATCAGCCCCAGATAGCAGAGCATGACCGCGTTCCCGGCGGTTACGGGGCCGCTTATGCCCAGTGATTTCGCGAACTCCGGCGAAAAGGTGATCAGAATGCCGACCACAAACCAGATGGGCACCCCGATGAGAATCGAGTTCAGGTAGCGGATGAAGCGCTGCCGGTCAGAGAACAGGGCCAGAAAATTCCCCCGGCTGACGTTTTCCTTCTCTTCCATGGCCCGAAACATGCCGGAATCCGCCACCTTGATTCGGGTAATGAGCAGCAGGAGGCCGAGGATGCCGCCGATGAGAAAGGCCTTGCGCCAATCAAAGGCGGTGGCCACCAGGTTGGCGAGGATGGCGCCGGAGACGCCCACGGAGGCGACCAGCATGGTGCCATAGCCCCGGACGCTCTGGTGCAGGACCTCGGATACCAGGGTGATTCCCGCCCCCAGTTCCCCGGCCAGACCAATGCCTGCGATAAAGCGGAGCGCCGCATAGGCCGGCAGCGAACAGACCATGCCGTTGGCGAAGTTGGCGATGGAGTAGAGGAAAATGGAGGCGAACA
Organism: uncultured Desulfobulbaceae bacterium; assembly: GCA_903891045.1. Taxonomy (GTDB): domain Bacteria; phylum Desulfobacterota; class Desulfobulbia; order Desulfobulbales; family Desulfocapsaceae; genus UBA2270. The sequence continues at coordinate 1,341 of CAITDH010000069.1, forward strand.
TGATCTTGAGCCGCCCCTTGCGGTCGCCGAGCACCCCCCAGATGATGCCGCCGATCAGCATCCCGGCCATCTGCATGTTGAGCAGAAAGACCCCGGAACTGATCAGCTCCGGGCCGGCCAGGCCAAAGGACTTGAGACTTGGTACCCGCACGATGCTGAACAGCACCAGGTCGTAGATATCGACAAAATAACCGAGGGCGGCGACAATGACCGGCAGGCTGAAGACCTGCCGCAGGTTTGCGGTGTGATCTGTTGGCATGGTATGGATTTTTTTTTGGGGGGGGAAAGACCTCTGTGAGTCTGGCTGGTGCAATCGGTTGTGAGAAATCATTAAATCTGACCTTCCTCTATTCTGGTCAGTTCATCCAAAGATACTGTGAAATACAACAAGAATCACATTTATTTAACATCTTATTGTAAAACACCTTCTCTCTTTTATAAGAGGAGTGGCAGGAGATCGTCATGTTTTTCATGAGCGGGAGAAGCGGGGCATCTCCGTTTTTCCGCCAAGTCATGGCTTTTTCTGCCTCCCCCCCCCACACACACACTGTACACTCTGATACACCTTGTTTCAGAGTATAATCTCCAGGTGTGCAACCAGCCGGCAACCGGTACTGTCTTGATGTCCATAAAAAGGCTCCCCTCTGAATTGATGTGGTTCACTGAAAATAGACCGTTTGCCAGACAGAGCTTTTTGAAGTGGAAGTAACTTTTGATACTGTAACCAGTTTATTCAGCTTTTCAGGAAGTTTCAGATCTTCTGTGTGTCTTCGCCAGGATTTAATGCGCCGGAGGAGAAAATCTCCTCTATCCTTGTTGCAACCTCCCTTGTTTTCTCGTCTCCTCCGAGAGGTGAGTGAATATTTTCTGCAAACGCTCCGAAGACGAAAGCAGTGCCTTAATGGGCCTCCAGAGAAAGTCTGACGGATGGTTGCCCTCCATCCTCAGAGAGTGGCTCCGGGGCCTTGATGATCAGCCTCTCTTTCGGGATCTGGGATTTATCCGTTATATTGGCGGCAACTGCCCGCGAACGGTTCTCGGCAAGTTCCAGGAATGTCTTGTCGGCAATCTTTTCACTTTCAGCGAGCCGACCATACAATACTTCCGCCCACACAACCGACTGTTCATGGCTTTTCCCGCTCGGAACGATCCTGTAGAGTTTCAGGTTGTCTGACATCCTTGTAAATATTCCGGCTTTCTTTGCTTTTGCTTTTTCGTTCGGCGTGGAGGTCCGAGTCGGTATCGTTCCTGCCGCAAGTCCTTTTTCGAGTTCATCCAGAGAGCCCTTGCCGAAACGCTCTTTATACATCTTTTCCAGAATATTCTGGGTGTGAGAGTCGGAAAAGTCGAGTGGTTCCGGATTGGTTGCCGAGTCGATTTTTGTTCCAAGACGGGTGGTGACAATCCGGCGGATGGTACGCTCCTGCAAATCCAAACCATCAACGGCCGGGCTGTATCGTCCCTGAATGACCAGATTAATCTGAGGACGGCTTTTCAGGGCATCGGCTAGTTTGAGCAGTTTTTCCTGTTCCGGGGGAGGGATCTCGCTGTCACCCGGGTCAAATACCACCGCATCAAAATTTTCCGTGCCTCCCCCGATCAGACTTCCCAGGGCCTTAAACGGGGACGTTGCCGTTTTGACAATTAAATTGGTAAACATCTTCCAGATCAGTGGCCCGATACTGAACTGGGGATCATTGAGATCACCGGTCACCGGCAGGCCGATGTCGATACGGCCATCTGCATCCTTTAGAAGTGCCAGCGCCAGGTTGAGGGGAAGATTACCTGCCTCTGAATCGTCTACCTCTTCACCCAGAAACAGGTTGTCAATGATGATCTTATTCTCTCCGACCATCTTGTAATCCTGGAGTTTATATTGCAAGTCCGCAGAAAGCTTGCCGGATTGAATCAGGCGGCCGGCGAATTTCCCTGAATAGGGAGACAGATTTTTCATTTCTACGTTTTGGAAGATCATGCTGATATCGGATGAACGTCCGAAATCATGGGGACGGAGCACACCATTGATTTTAGCCGTGCCGTATTGATCGACATGTCCGTCCAATTGCACCTTGGCCTGTGCGTTTTCGATTGACGAAAGGCCGGTGATGGAGCCCTTGAGCTTGTGGATCCGGGTCTTGAAACTGGGCCGGAGGCTCAAGTCCGCGAAAACAATGTCCCCGTCTTGCACCTTTATTCTGGAGATATTATAGGCAAAGTCATCCTTTTTGTTTTTATGTGATTGCTTGGCCGACGTTTTGGAGGATTTTTTTGTTTTTTTGCCGGCTGGTTGATTTTTTATCACTTTGGCGAGATTTAATGTCTTGTCCTTTCCGATGATCAATTCGCTGACCGGCTTGGAGATAGTCATTGTCTGGACGTCTAATTTGTCCGGCTGAAGGGTCAGTTTGCTTTTTGAAAGCAATACCTCATTCCAGCTCAGGTATGGATTTTTGGAATCGGAGTTGATAAGACGGAGTTTGTTCAGGCTGAAATTCCCCTCATAGGCCATTTGTTGTTTGTCCCCTGGGATTCCGTAACGCAGGTGACCTTGGGTGGAAACCGCTGCCGATTGTAATTGCAGGGTGACAAAGGGCTCGATATAGGGTTGCAGAGAGGTGAGGACGATGTCGTGAATCATCAGGTCGGCCTCCACTGAGGGAATGGCGGGATTGACGGTACCGTTCATTGCCGCCGTTCCCCCCTTGTCCATTTGAAACGCAAGTCTGAAATTCATGGGTGACTTACCGTCCACCCCGGTCAGCTTGGCGTTGATGCCCTGGAGGCTGAGTACAGGTTTCCGAGAAGAGGTCGTCAGGTCTGAAAATTTTACCTTGAATCCAGCGACCTCAAAGGATTTGACCAGAAACGTCCACGCGGGGGCGGCCTCCGGGGCAGGTTCGGGTCCTTTCGATTTTTTGACCGGTTCTTTTGTCTGGAAAAGCTGTTGCCAGTTGATTGCTCCGTCCTTTTTCCGGACGGTGTCAACATGGCCCTGGTTCATGGCAATGCGGTCAAAGGTGAGGGCGTGGGCGCCAAGGTCGAAACTGCCTGCCTCAACCTTCATCTCTTGCATGGCAAACAAGGGCTCCGGCAACGAAGAGGCATGCAGACTTACCCCTCTCAGCTCAGTTGCAATGTCTTGAAGCACTATGTTGTTTGTCTTTGGCCCCAATTCCATTTTGGCCTGCAGATGGAGATCGATACCGTTGATCTCCGCATTGATCGGGGCTTTCCGGCTCTTGTCATCGAGATGAACGGCAATGTTTTTAACGTCAATGGAGTCGGCCTTTACCTTGAATGGACTCGCCTGAGCAGCCGAGGCGGCAGGAGGCCGGCTTGCTTCCGGTTGTTTTTCCGGCTCTTGGGCCCGGCTAATCTGTTGTAAATTAATCATGCCCGTCTCGTCGATGCGGGTATCGATAGCGCCGTCTTCTAAAAGCACTTGACTCAGACGCAGTTCCTGATTTGCCAGATTAAAATGGGATGCCGCCAGATCCAGCTTTTTCAGTTGGAAAAATGGTGTGTCCGAATTGGGCAGCTTCAGGGAAATATCAGCGGCAGATGCGTGCAGGTCATCAAGGGTTAGTTGAACAGGTGAGAGATCGGAGCTGATTTGATATTTGGTGGAGATATTGATCGTTCCGGTTGGTTGTTCCAGATTGGCGCTGTCCCGCACAAATTCCCACAGGTCGGCAATGCGGATGGCGCTGAGGGACAGCTTCCCCTTGGAGCGAAGCGGAGCAAAGGAGAGATCTCCTTCCCACTGTAAGGACTCCCCCTCTTTCGTGGCAGCGACAAGATGATAGGTGCCGTTATGTTCTTTGAGCGTGGAGATATCCTGCAGTTGCAGCGTTATTCCCTGCAGAGTGAACTCTGCGGGGGTACTTTGGCGGTTGTCGAGTATGGCAATCCGCCCATCTTGAATGGTGGCGCTTTGGAGAATGAGGGGCAGGGGTCTTGTGTCAGATGATGCGGGTATCTCTTTTTGTGGAGGACTGGCCGTGAGTTTGGAAAAGTTGATTGATCCATCAGATTCAATGACAATATGAATATCCGGCTTCTCAAGATGCACCTCTTGCAAGACGATGGCCCTCCTGAACAGGCTGCCTGTCTCCAGATCAACGAAGAGCTTGTCAAAGCCAACCAGCTGCTGTCCATCTTCTTGAACCAGGCTGAAGCGGTCAATACTGATGGTTAATAAAAACGGATTCGTGCGGATTTTATCGATACTCAGCCGGCAATTCAGGTTCTGCTGCACATATCTGGGCGCGTACCATTGGATGATCCTGGGCGCAATAATGAAGCCGGTAAGTGCATAGAGAAGAATTGCGGTCACCGAAAAGATCAGATATTTGCTGGTCAATGCCTTTTGCAGTAGGGGATGCATATTTCACTCCGTTGAGGGGGGAAGGTGAAATGCCGGGTTGCAGGAGAATCTGTTGCCGGGAGAGCCAAAAAACGGCCTGCCTGCTGACGAGTCAATAAGGAAATTGTCTCTATTTTTCTTTTACTACAAAGAGGCCGCCCTTCTCAAGGAGTATCGTTGAAAAAGAGCCGTTGATGCTCATGGGGATCGTCAGAGCGATGATGTCTGGGAAATTAAATAAAATCCGTCACCTTTTTCCCGTAGGCCGGCAGCGAGCTGACCATGCCGTTGGCGAAGTTGGCCAGGGAGTAGATGAAAAAGGAGGCGAACATGATCTTGAGCCGCCCCTTGCGGTCGCCGAGCACTCCCCAGATGATGCCGCCGATCAGCATCCCGGCCATCTGCATGTTGAGAAGAAAGACCCCGGTGCCGATCAGTTCCTGGCCGGCAAGGCCAAAGGACTTGAGGCTGGGTACCCGCACGATGCTGAACAGCACCAGGTCGTAGATATCGACAAAATAACCGAGGGCGGCGACAATGACCGGCAGGCTGAAGACCTGCCGCAGCTTTTTGGTGTGATCTGTTTGCATTGTTTTGATGTTTTTTGTGCGGGGAAGACTACAGTGAGCCTGGCTTTTAAAGATGGCCACCGTTTTTGGAACGTGCACGACAACAGGGTTGCCCTAATTCATTACAAAGAAAATTGAAATAAATTTGGTTTTCCTATAGCCTTAACGTCCGCATAAGCGGCGTCAGTTTGCTTGATGTGATTGTTGGGTGATTTTTTATATGCCACACAGAAAAAATAAAATACCGTAGGGAATGATAAACGCAGGAATCAGCGATCTTCCTTTTTATGGATGCGAGTACCTTTTTTCTGCTTGTGAATGTTTTTCTGTGACTGGCGTACAGGATCAACTTAAACAGATTGTAATCGAGGTCTATGCGGCAATGGCGAAAGCAGATCAAAACCGGCAACAATAGGCCACAGACACAAGACATATTGCCCAAGCTGCAAAATGTCGCCTCTAACTTTTCTAAACTTTAAAATTAGGTCGTGCTCTTCTCTCAACTTATTGCTTCGAGATTGTTTTGTCCCGATATCAGAAGGGATAATTTTTGCTTGCCCATTTTCGACAATAGATATAGTGGCAGAATGTACAGCATCGTTTCTTGATCTGCTGAGCTTTTCCGCCATATCGATAGTCCATAATATTTTGTCCCGAATATTTTTTGTAAGTTTTGATGATGAATTTACAGCGTTCCGCAAAATTATTAGTTGAGCACTATCACTTGTTATTGAATGCCACATCGACCGACCTACTATAAAATCACCAGGTGAGGCTACATGACAAAACAATATTTCAAACTGACCAAAAGTAAAATTTGATGCCCAAACTATTTCCCCGATCAATTTAGCATACGAGCGCATAGAATTTGGGAATCTATCTTGATAGATTCATTTCAATATGTACACCCAATAAATTATTATCCTGTTTCTGTATACCACTTCTAAATGATTGAGATACAGAAAGACGGTGTCATTTTGGGCCTTCAATGGTCAAATCTTCGTCGCCGTTATTCCTGCAACAACACGCCGTCCTTGAGGGTAAGGCAGCGATTCATCCGGTCGGCCAGGGCCATGTTGTGGGTGACCATAACGGTTGCCAGTTCCAGCTCGGTGCAGAGCCTCTGCAAGAGTTCAAAGACGATATCGCCGGAGCGGCTGTCGAGGTTGCCGGTGGGTTCATCGGCAAAGAGCAGGGCCGGTTTCATGATCAGGGCCCGGGCCAGGGCGGTGCGCTGCTGCTCGCCGCCGGAGAGTTCGCCTACTTTATGGTGCAGACGGTGGCTGAGTTCTACCTGGGCGAGGAGGCTGGTGGCGGGTTCGAGCATCTCTGCCTTTTTCCTGGCGGCGATGAGACCGGGCATCATCACGTTTTCGAGGGCGGTGAACTCCGGGAGCAGGTGATGGAACTGGAAGATAAAGCCGACTGCGCGGTTCCGGTATTCCGCAAGTTCTGCATCTTTCTTCTGGAGCAGATTCTCGCCCTGGAAAAAGAGTTCGCCGCTGGTGGGAGTATCGAGGGTGCCGAGGATGCGGAGCAGGGTGGTCTTGCCGGAACCTGAGGCCCCGACAATGGCCGTCATCTCGCCGCTGCGGGTCTCCAGATTCACCCCTTTCAGGATCTCAATGGCGCTGGCGCCTTGCCCATAATTCTTGCGGAGTTCCCGGGCGGCAAACAGTGGCGGTGTCATCATGACAGCACCTCGCCGGGGTGTACCTGGGATGCCTTCCAGGAGGGGTAGATGGTGGCGGCGAGCGTAATAACGATGGCGGAGATGGCGACAATGGTCACGTCCATGGGCAGGACCTTGATCGGCAGGGTGCTCATGGGATAGACATGGGATGGCAGTTCGATGAATTTATAGCGGGAGAGCAGCTCGCACAGGCTCAAGCCGCCGGTAACCCCAAGGATCGTGCCGGAAAAGGCGATCACCAGCCCCTGGAAAAAGAAGATCTTCATGATCGAGCGGGAGGTGGCGCCCATCGATTTGAGGATGGCGATATCCTTTTCCTTCTCCATCACCACCATGATCAGGGCGCTGATGATGTTTAGCGCCGCCACCAGGATGATCAGGGTCAGGCAGATGAACATGCCGATCTTCTCCAGCTTGAAGGCGGCAAAGAGGTTGCGGTTCATCGACATCCAGTCCTTGGCGATATAGGTGGTGCCGATCTTGTCGACGATCCGGCGGGCTACCTTATCGGCCTGGTTCAGCTCATCCTCCTGGACTGCGACCTCAATGCCGTGGACAATGTCCTCACTTTCAAGAAAATTCTGGACATCGGTCAGGGTCATATAGGCGAGGCTGGAGTCATACTCATACATCCCTGATTCAAAGATGCCGGATACCCGGCAGGTCTTGATCTTGGGGATCACGCCCATGGGGGTGAGGGGACCGGAGGAGGAGATGAGCCGCACCTTGTCGTTGACCTTGACGTGCAGCTCTTCCGCCAGATTTTTGCCGAGGATAACATGCGGCACCCGATTGTCCGGCTCCGGGGTCAGGTCGTGGATGGAACCGCGAATCATCTGCTTTTCGAGTTTGATAACCCCTTGGGCGGTATCCGGGTCAATGCCGCGCAGGATGACGCCGTTGCCGCCGGTGGCCCCGCACATCAGGGTCTGGGTGTAGAGATAGGGGGTGGCCCCGGTGACCCCGGCAACAGTGAGGATCTGTTTGCGAAGCGATTCGTAGTCACGAATGGAGCCGC
>CAITDH010000070.1 GCA_903891045.1 uncultured Desulfobulbaceae bacterium
AACAGCCGCCATCACCCTGGAAAAATAGCCACGGAGGAACACCAATGTTTGACATCTTTATCAAGACCCATTTTGCCGGAGCCCATCACCTGCGTGAGTATCCCGGTAATTGTGAACACCCGCACGGTCACAACTGGAACATTCAGGTCACAGTCCGGGCTACCGAACTTGATGAACTGGGAATGGGCATTGACTTCAAGATCCTCAAACAGAAGGTGAACGCCGTGGTTGATACACTCGATCACCGCGACCTCAATGAACATCCGGCCTTTGTCAGTCAGAACCCTTCATCCGAGCATATCGCAGTTTATTTATTTAACCAGCTCAAGAACAGCCTGTACCATGACCGCTACAGCCTCTACAGCGTCGAGGTACGGGAAACCGAGAACTCAGGATTGATCTATTATGGCCCAGCCACTGATGCTTGACCGTTATGGAAAAATAATGATGTCATCGGAATGGCAAGAACGGTATAAGGAGCCGTAACGAAATGGTTAAGAATACACAGGTTATTTCGCAACGGCTCCTAAACATTTCCGAACTTTTTTATTCCATCCAGGGCGAGTCCACCTATGCCGGACTGCCCTGTGTCTTTATCAGACTGGCCGGCTGCAATCTGCGCTGTCATTACTGTGACGCCCGCTACACCTACGAAGAGGCCCATGCGGCCATGGCCCTTGAGGTTATCCTCTCTTTTGTTGACGGCTATCCAGATGCTATCGTCGAGATCACCGGCGGGGAACCCCTGCTCCAGGAAAATGTGTTTCCGTTAATGGCAGAACTTGTGGGCAGAAAGCGAACCGTGCTCCTTGAGACCAATGGCTCGCTGCCGATCGACACGATTCCCCCGGAGGTGGTTGTAATCATGGACATTAAGACCCCGGACAGCGGGTCGGCAGACTCCTTGGCCAGCGGCAACATTGCCGCTGCCAAGGCCAGAAACAAAAACATCCCGGGCAGCTGTGAAATCAAATTCGTTCTGACCGGCAGAGATGATTATACCTGGGCGCGGGATCTGGTGAACCAACACGCCCTGAACGCAAACTGCCCCACCCTTTTCTCTCCGGTAAAAGGCCAGCTCGCTCCAGCTGATCTGGCGGCCTGGATCCTCCAGGATCAACTGGTAGTCCGCTTGCAACTGCAACTGCACACCCTGATCTGGCCGCATCTGTCCCGGGGCGTATGACGCTCCCATAAACCTATCAAAAACACACCTTCAGGATTCAGAATGAGAAAAACAATCGCCGTGGAAGAGGCTGTGGGCATGGTCTTACCCCATGATATCACCGAGATCGTCCAGAACGAGTTCAAGGGCTGCGCCTTCAGAAAAGGTCATATCATCCGGGCAGAAGATATTGACCACCTGAAACGGCTGGGCAAGGAACATATCTATGTCCTGCAACTGGGGCCGGAAGAGATCCATGAGAATGAGGCCGCGGATAAACTGGCCACTGCCCTTATTGGTGATGGGGTCACCCGCTCTGCTGAGCCGGTGGAAGGAAAGATTACGATCATGGCAGATTGCGACGGCCTGCTGAAGATCAACGTCGACGCCCTCTACCGTTTCAACATGCTGGGCGAGGTGATGTGCTCCACCCTTCACACCAATACCCCTGTGAAAAAGGGCGAGACCATTGCCGGTACCCGGCTGATCCCTCTGGTCTCTTCGCGAGCCCTGATCGATGAGGCTGTGGCCATTGCCAGAGACGGCGCCCCGGTGATTGAGGTCAAACCCCTGCGTCAGGCACGAGCTGGACTGGTGATTACCGGCAATGAGGTTTTCCACGGCCGGATCAAGGATAAGTTTGAAGCGGTGCTGCGCACCAAACTCACGGCACTCGGTTCCGAGGTGATCAAGGTGGTCTTTGCCCCGGATGATATCAGCATAATCAGTGCGGCCATTCATAGCTGTATCGACGCGGGCGCCGATCTGATCATCACCAGCGGCGGCATGTCTGTTGACCCCGACGATGTGACCCGCATGGGCATCAAAGAGGCCGGGGCCACGGATACAGTCTATGGCTCACCGGTGCTGCCGGGCGCCATGTTTCTCAGCGGCCGGATCGGCGATATCCCCGTCCTTGGCCTACCCGCCTGCGGCATGTTCCACAAGATCACGATCTTTGATCTCATCCTGCCCCGGGTCCTGACCGGCGAACATATCGGCCGAGAGGAATTTGCCCGCATGGGTCACGGCGGACTCTGCCGCAATTGCAAGCAGTGCCAGTACCCGGTTTGTAATTTTGGCAAATAAGACTTCAGATTGAATTACGATATTCCCATGTCAAATTTGTCATAATAACACTGTTGGACTCAAAAAGGAGAAATAATGAAAAACGGTACTAAATATAAATTATTCAAAACATTCTCCATCAATTTAATAGCATTACTTACTCTTGTGTCTTGCGACAATAGCAATAATTCGAAAGAAAAATTGGTAAATTCACAAAAAGCTTTAGAAACGAATGCACTGAAAGCGCATGAACTGAAAGCTATAAATCCAGAGGTGGATTCTTGCTTAAATAATATTGGGCAAGATGTAAAATTAAAAAATTTCTCGGCTGCCACTTTTCCAGGTAACAAATGTGGCATTACGCGGTTTGGTAATGGGCTTGGTCTTAATGTCTACAACAGTTTCTATCAATCAAACAAAGCAGATAAAGAATATATCTTGCTAAAATTAAAAGAAATTGCTGCAAAATATGGTTACAAAAGCTATTCAATTTTATGGCTCTGTCTTATTTTCAGTTAAACCGGAACATGAGCCAAGCAGGCGTTGAGCAAACGCATTGGTAGCTCATATTCCCAGA
>CAITDH010000071.1 GCA_903891045.1 uncultured Desulfobulbaceae bacterium
CTCGGTGGAGTAGGAGCATCGAGAGCCCGGGACTTATTTGGAACGGCCAAGAAAGCGGGAAAAGCAATTATCTTTATTGATGAAATTGATGCGATCGGACGGATGCGGGGAGGATTGGAGGGTGGACATGGCGAAAGAGAACAAACTTTGAACCAAATATTGGTAGAAATGGACGGCTTTGAACCAAATGAAGCAGTGATAGTACTGGCGGCGACTAATCGGGCGGATTTGCTGGATCCGGCACTAATGCGGCCAGGTCGATTTGACCGGAGAGTAGTGCTGGAAATGCCGGATTTGGAAGCCAGAAGCGATATTATGAAAATTCATGCAATGGGCAAACCATTTGGAGCAGATGTGGACTGGGCGGCGGTGGCGAGGAGAACGGTGGGATTCTCGGGGGCAGACCTCGAAAATTTGCTCAATGAATCGGCGATTGGAGCGGCACGGGAAAACCGAAAAGATATAATTATGGCGGATATTGAAGAAGCGGCACTGAAAGTAAAATTGGGGGCGGCCAAACGGAGAGCCCAAAGTGAAGATGATCGCAAAATGACGGCGTACCATGAGGCGGGCCACGCGGTGGTAAATTATGTCTGCGGACTTGATCCGGTACATCGAGTATCGATTGTTTCACGGGGAATGGCGCTGGGTTTTACCCTAATTCCGCCAGAGCGGGACCGAGTCCACGAAACTCAAACCAGACTGATGAAACAAATGATGATGGCCATGGGCGGAAGAGCGGCCGAGCAGCTAGTATTTAAAGATATAACTACGGGAGCGGCGTCAGATATCAGCCATGTAACCCAAATTGCCCGAAATATGGTGATGGAGTGGGGAATGAGTAAACTAGGACCGGTAAATTATGGACCACAAATTGATATCGGTGACTATGGCCGGGCAGTGATGGAGCCATCACGGACTTCGGATAAGAAATTGGCAGAAGTGGATGAGGAAATTAACCGACTGGTTAAAGAAGCACTGGTAGGGGCAGAAAAAATATTGCTGGAAAATAGGAAGAAATTAGATGAAGTGGCGGGAGTGCTGGTAGAAAAGGAAAGTCTGGATCAGAAAGAGTTTGATGGGCTGATGAAGAAGTAGATTACTCTTCGTTTTCAGCAAGTTTTACAATTAAAAATTTCCCGAAATATACAGAGTCATTTAACTCAGACACTGCTTTGGTTGTAGTATGTGCACTGTCTAATTTAACAAAAGCAAAATTCATGTTTTCTTGGGTGAAGTGGTTGGTGGCAAAACGAAAGTGAGTAATCTGGCCATAAGGAGAAAATATTTCGATAATATTTTCGAGGGTGCAATTTTCAGGGAGATTGCCAATATAGATGGTTTTGTTTGTTTCTTCCATAGCAGGTATTATTTGGAACGATAGTGTATTATAATACATAAGTTATGGCAACACCTGAAGAAGAGAAGTGGAAACAGATGGCAGCTATGCAGGCTCATCAGCTGGAACGCGAAGGGATGTATGATGCGCGCCTGGATGTATCTAGGGGAGAACAAGCGGTAACACAAATAACATACGGAGCTCGTGGAGTCGATAATCTAATGGCAAGATGGTTTGAATTGCCGGCAGCGACTGATTGGAGGAGTGATTCATGGTCAGGAGATTCAGTAAAAGGTTCGATATTGAGAGCGGCTTTGGCTGATGCAGCGGTATTGCCCAGACTTCGAGAGGGAGATATGACTCTTGACTATATGAAAGGGGGTGGACTGGCTGGTTTTTTTGATACAGCCAGAAGATCTTTTGAATACGTATACGGACTTGTGGAGCACGCGGAGGAAGGTAAGGATCATGTGGGTCAGTTTATTGGTGGGGTGAATGAGGCGGCAGCATATAAACATTCGCTAGTTGAACAAAGAAATGAAAGACAAAAAGCGATTGATAAAAATGAGGCGGATCCTATTGCAAGAAAACATATATTGGATGACCTGAAAAAGCTCGATTTGGCGATGGCGGATGCAGGCATAGATTTGCAGAGAAAACAATCAGTATTGGGCCAAGATTTGGAAAGGATTGCAATGGCAGGAGAAACAGTGGAGTCAGTGCGGTCGGGATTGGACGATAAACCAAAAGTAGCGCCAATGCTTAAAAGATTGGATGATAAGAGGTGTCAGGTGTTGGAGGTAGAACAGGCAATTATGGGGGTAGGAGTAGCGGCGGATTATTTGAGAGATATGCTGCCAGCTCAAACAGACGTAGAAGGAGTGATTAAACTTTTTACTGGGCCATCACCAAAATTGCCAACTCACCTGCTTCGTTTTGTGTCACTGTCGGAACATTTGAATATTGCTTCAACTAGAGCATTCAAGGAAATAATGAAAATGGCATATCCTATAGTTGATGCTGGTGGAAAAGCGGTGTGGACAGGAGTAAAACTGTCAACTACAGAACACCAGTATAGTTTGACAGCAAAAAAATATTCGCCAGCAGAAAGGGAGAGGTTTTTTGCTGATTGGGAAAAGATTGTGAGGGATGACTTAAGGGGA
>CAITDH010000072.1 GCA_903891045.1 uncultured Desulfobulbaceae bacterium
GCTTAGAACTCCTGAACCGTCCCCAGATCCAGATTTATCATCAAGATCTGCCTCTGCCACCCGCCACTTTGCTAAAGAAGGGGGCAACCTGGAAACCAGTTAAAGAGATTATCGGCACCGAAGAAGACCGACGAATCAGGGCAATTCCTTCTCCAATCTTCTCTCTCTTTCCAGATACCACCTTTCGGATCGCCTTTCCCTACGATTTTTCAAGGGCTCGACGAGGCAGGACCCGGGTCTTCGCCATTACCGAGACCGGCATATTGCCTGATTTTCTGGTGCGTGGTCCTTCTCTGGCCGCGGCAACCAGAGGCGGAGAGGTTCGAATCATTACCGCCTCCGAGTTTTCCCGGGCCGGTCTTATTGCAAGCGGAGCTGAACCAGGGCAGGTCGCGGTGGTGCCCCATGGTTTTGATCCAGGAGAATTCTATCCGATTGGCGGGACAGCACGTGACCGGTTACGAGCAAGGTTTGGCTGGAAGGATCGCTTTGTCTTCCTGGCGGTCGGCGCCATGTATCCCCACAAAGGGATCACCACCCTGTTGCGTGCCTTTGCGGTCATTTTTGAAAAATATCCAGAGGTCTTACTGGTGCTGAAAGGAAACGACAGCGTCTATGCCTCGCACAGCGCATTGGAAAGTGCGGCTACCGCAACCTTCGATGCAGCGACGTGGACCCGGATTCGGACAGGTATCTGTTATCTCGGTGGGATCTATAACGCCCGAGGGATGGCCCGCCTGTATCAGACTGCTGATGCACTGGTCGCACCGTATCACGCCGAAGGATTTAACCTACCGGTGGTGGAGGCCGCTGCTTGCGGGCTGCCGATTCTTTGTACAGCGGGCGGCCCGACCGATGAAACCACAAACAATAGTTTCGCTCTGCGGATTCCCAGTACCGTGCGATCTTCGCCAGTTTCGGGTTGGAGAGGGAACTGGCTTTTTCCTGATCTTGATGCCTGTATTGTCCTGATGGAAAGGATTCTAACCGATACAGCGTTCAGAAAACGGGCGCGGATAGCCGGCCCGGCGCACGTCTTCCTTCGTTATACCTGGCGTCAGGTCGTCGATCATTTACTCAACGAGTTGTAATAAACGGTCGACGGGAAGGAAAGAGAAATCCCGGTAATTCACGATAACCCTTCCATCCAGAATCTTTTACTATAAAGTCTCTTGCAAAATGTTCAGCTCGAGAGGAACAATCAGTTAAACTCTTGAGGTTCAGCCTGCAAAATGAAGCGCTCGACCTTTCCATTGTTAATCATTGCTGAGTTTGCTTCTTTGCCACGAGTATTTTTATCTATGATCGGGACATGCCCAGAATGTCTGGATTATGTCGTCAATCCGTTTGACGTTGTATACTGTGTCCATCAGATCGTAGAGATAGGTGCCCTTGTTGCTGGTCAGTTTGGATTAGCGGAATTATACCAGTCATTGTTACTGCTCGGTGAGAACCGTATCAAGGCATTCGTTAAGATGGGAAAACTTCTTTGGACACGGCCCATCAACCATGATATCTTCTCTTTGAGCTTCATTGGCATTTTCCTTGGTTTTGTTTTTGGGGTAACGTAACAATACCATAAAATGCAGATTCAAAATCCATGATACTATTAATATGGTTGTAGATATACTTCTACCTCCTTTCTAAAGTGATTGATCTCACAATAAATAGGACTGTATGGCCACATTCCTATTTTAAAGTGCGCTTTAGTTGGATGAATCCTAGTTTCGTATTTTAACTCATAAGCTGGAAAATTGAAGATGTTATGATTTCTACAAACTCACATCAAGCCAGAACAATGATGAAGAGTTCTGCCCCGAAAGTTATCTGGCCAGCCCTACCTACTCCGGAAGGCGCCAGTATGCTTGCGGTTCTCTTTCAGCTCGAATCGAGTCAGTGGCATACCGGTGAGGAGTTGCTTGCTTTACAGCGGCGACAGCTTGCAAAAGTACTGGCGCATGCCATTGCTACCGTGCCGTTTTACCGGGAAAGATTTCAGGATATTCGGATCAGGTGCCTGGAGGATTTTACTTGGGAGGAATGGCAACAGCTGCCTCTGCTGACTCGACGTGATGTGCAGAAAGCCGGGCAGCGACTATTGAGCGAGACTGTTCCGGAAGGCCATGGCAGCCTCAACCGGCTGCAGACTTCAGGGTCAACCGGCACGCCGATCACTGCCTACGGCACCGACGTGTCCCAGCTTTTCTGGAGGGTCTTTGGCCTGCGGGATCATCTGTGGCACCGTCGTGATTTTTCCGCGAAACACGCGGTCATCCGATATGCACCCGGGCTCAAGCCGGGCGAGGCAAGGCAAGGGCCCAACTGGGGACAGAGTACCGCCCCGGTGTTTGCCACCGGACCGCTGGCCATTATGGCCATCCTGACGGATGTCGCGACCCAGGCCCAATGGCTCATGGAGCAGGCACCCGGCTACCTGCTTTCCTACCCCTCGAATATCCTTGCCTTGGCCCAGCTATTTCGAAAGAAGAACTGGCAACTGCCGAGCCTAAAAGAAGTCCGTACTATTGGGGAAAGCGTTGGCGAGGATGTCCGAAAAATCTGCCGAGAAGTCTGGGGCGTACCGATCAAGGACATGTACAGCTCCCAGGAAATCGGCTACATCGCTCTACAGTGTCCCGAATACGAACACTATCATGTGCAGTCCGAGACCGTGCTGGTGGAGGTTCTAGATGATGATAATCTCCCCTGCCCACCAGGAGGGATCGGCAGAGTGGTCGTCTCAACCCTGAACAATTTCGCCATGCCCTTTATTCGTTATGAGCTTGGCGATTACGCCGAGGTCGGTGAATCTTGTCCGTGCGGGCGGGGCCTACCGGTACTGACGCGCATTCTAGGGCGGCGGCGGAATATGCTAACCGCACCGGACGGCAGAACATACTGGCCGAGTTTTCCGGCAAGTACGTGGGCACACATCGCTCCGGTACGGCAGCTGCAGATCATCCAAGCGGACCTGCAGCGGTTGACGGTAAACCTTGTGGTTGATCGTCAATTGCTGCCAGATGAAGAAAGACGCCTGATCGACGGTCTACGGGCGAATCTTCCGTACCCTTTTCAGGTTTCCCTCTGTTTTGTCGAGCGAATCGAGCGATCCCGGTCCGGAAAATACGAAGATTTTGTTTCTCTTATCCGATGATGGTTGATTAACCTCCATCGGAGTCAGAAATGGTCGGGTTTCACCTGATACAAAAGCGGAAGACCTTGACGGAAATACGCTAGATTGTCTAACCAGAGCGGCGAGGACGAGGCGACAGAAAGACGTTGGGCAATTGCCAGAGTTTCATCGCCGGCTGGCCAAGGCTCCTCAGGCATGACATCCAGGCAGGTAAGCATGGCCGGTTTTGCGACCAGGGCCGTGCGAAGAGCCGATGTATCAATAAGCTGACCCCGGGCGACATTGACCTGGAGAGCCGTATCCTTCATGGCCAGAAACCGGGCACCACCGAACAAATGGTGGGTCGCCGAGAACAGGGGGCAGAGCCCGTACCACAACATCGACCCTTGGCAGAAAATCCGACAGGCTGTCGAGCGTGCCGATCTCATCGACTGATACTGCCAGCCGCTGGCTTTTTCTTATGCCGAGCACATACATGCCAAAGGCTCTGGCAATCACCGCCACCCTGCCGCCCACCACGCCGATTCCGATCATCAGGAAGTCTTATCACCGAGGCTTTCCAGTTCAAGCCGTTGCCAGCAATGGCTCTGCTGCTATCGGTGAAGCTCGCCCAGCCTTTTTACCACCCGAAGAATTCCCGCGAAGACAAACTCGGCGACTTCCGGGGCGTTTGCCCCCGGGAATTTTGTCAACAGCACATTCCTGGCAAGAATTTTTTCGTAGAACCAGTCATCAACCATTCTCCATCCGGACCAAGGAGCGACCAGCTGATAGTCGGCCAGAGATCCTGGGCCGGCCGCCCGAAATGCTGGTAAGAATGAAGCCCGGCGGCGATTCTCATTTCATGGTCTCTCTGGCTTTTTTTTGAAAGTACTTGCAAGCCGCAAGGGTTCATTTCTTATTCCATTTCTAAATCAAGATGGAAATGCGCGGCAAAACGACAAATCGGCGAAGTTAACGCTTAATTTAGAAATGGGATTACAACTATTTTACCAAAAAAACAGCAGGAAAATAATTCAAAATACTCTATGGAGTGTGATACTTGGATACTGAAGAGACTCACCTCATTAATTCCGGCCACTACACCCCGGAGCCTCCTCCAGGTGGTGTGGCCAGTTTTCTTTCCAGCCGCTGCCATGCTCCACTCCCGGCACGACAGTCACGGCCAGGCATCCGGCATCCTCAAAAAAGGTAGCATACGAACTGTACACACCCAGAGGCACAACCCAGTCATTCTCACCTACAAAGTGACGTTGAGGGATGGAGGTGAGTCGGCCGGCAAAGTCGGGTGGATTCAGAGAACCGACAAGCGGGGAAACCCGGTGGTACCTGTTCAGCCAGACATGATCGAGGTTGCCGGCAATCGTCCGTAAAAATATCACGTCGTCACGACGGGCTGCCAGGAGGGCCGCCAAAGTACCACCGCCAGAATAGCCAACCAATTCCAAGGATCGATACTTACCGGCATCCTTGAGCTGGTTCAAAGCTTCATTCATACCATCCACCACCTCTTGGGAAAAACGGCGACCAGACCAGTAGCTGTCTTTGCAGGCCTCGGTCTGCAGATATTGGCAGGGTCTGGCCAAGTATGCCTTGTCCGGTGCGTTATCCACCTCCATCAGTTCCAGAGCTAAAGGATTGACCGGTGTCGGATCAAATGAAATCCTGCTGCGGCTCCACCAGGACCGGCCATCCCCTTCGACATAGACCCGCAGAACTGACCCAGCGGCTGTTCGGGGGGAGAGGGAAAGCAGGGAAAAAGGAGGTGCGGCAAGAATGCGCACCACAAGATCCTGTTCGGCGGCCAGACGCCGCAGGTCAGCCACAGCGACCGGCTGTTGTCTAGCACATCCGCTGACTGCACCAAGCAAGCTCACAAGCAACAACCTGCCAAACATCCGGCAGCCGCTCAAGAGCGCCTTACCTTGTTTCATTCCCTTCTTCCACCACAAGAACAACTGAGTTATTATTGTCATTAAAAATAGATAGCTAACTATCATAAGAGATGCACGTAGAATACCCCCTGTAATTTTTAACAGACCCAGCTATTCAATTAGAAAGGCCAAAATTGTCACAAGCATTCACTGTACTTATGGTTGAGATATGGTTCCTGAAGTTTTTAGCATTTTCCACTCATTGAAAATAACCGAAAAGTCATACGGGTGCAGTCATGGATCAATTGAATAAGTACGCATCTGAATCTCTGTAAGAAAACGACCCATTATGACCAGCTCCACTTTAAGAAAAGTAAAAAATAATAGCTATATTGATTGTAAAGATACTTACCATTGAAACAATATGGGCCATTATGACCAATCAAGTCAAGGTCCATCAACGTTGTCGTTTTTTCCTGTTTCTGGTATAAACTATTGTGATGAAATAAAGTGTTTCTAAAGGGTATCTTGAAAAATTAGGATTTTTGTTCATGGTCAAGGCGTGAGAAAAAATTTTCCGCAGGCATATACCTAATATTCCGGAGATAATTTTTCAATGTACCTTAGGGTGCTCAGAAACCTTTAACTGAGTTTCCTATAGAGGCACGTAAAAAATATTATCAACCAGATGGTGAAAAATAGCATAAGGAGCCGATCACACTTCATCCGTCCTTGGAGCAAGCAACACTTAT
Source organism: uncultured Desulfobulbaceae bacterium (assembly GCA_903891045.1). Lineage (GTDB taxonomy): Bacteria > Desulfobacterota > Desulfobulbia > Desulfobulbales > Desulfocapsaceae > UBA2270. The sequence continues at coordinate 5,760 of CAITDH010000072.1, forward strand.
ATCTATCGATGGCCGTTGTAGCGAAATGGTTAAGAAGGTAATAATTTCACTACAGCTCCTCAAATGAAAGTTTTCTCAAAATTGTTTTTTCCCCTCTTCACCTTTTACC
>CAITDH010000073.1 GCA_903891045.1 uncultured Desulfobulbaceae bacterium
TAGTTTTCCTGATTATAATACGTTTGAACTCCCTAATCCCCAACGGCTTATTCTGGATATCGCCCATGCCAGCCTTGACAAAAAAATTAATCCTGCAAAAATCATCCCTGACAACAGCTACGCAAAGCTTGCCACCAAACCGCTTGCTGATGACCCCAGTATCACCCGTTTTGAAATCACCATCAACGAAAGTCATACTTACTTAGTGGATCGCGACAAAAACAATCTGTCAATCCTAATCCACCCGAAAGTAGATACTGCTCCAACAACACCCAAAGAAGCAGTTGTCACTGCCGCACCTACTCCAAAAGAAACGGCCCCAATCATGTTGCAAGATATGACCATCAAAAAAGGAGCAGAACAATCTGAAATCCTTATTCTGGCCGATATCCCGCTCAAAAACTTCCGCCACAATATCGTTGTCGACAAAAAAGGCCTGCCCGACATGATGTATATCGACATAACGGGAGTGGATGGCTCAAAGCTTGCACGAGAGACGGAAGTCGGCACCGCCCTGAGCAAGATCAGGGTTGCGCCCAAGGGAACAGGGATCCGCCTATTCTTTGATTCTGGTCTGCCAAAACTTTTTGATTATACGGTGACAACTGATCCAAAAGGACTGTTGATAATCATTAAAGAAGCAAAACAAGAAACGCAGGCAACAGCAACATCGAAGAATCAGATTAACAACACTCTCCAGTCCCCTGTTGCAAAAGGTGCAAAAACACCCAAGAGTGCTCCTAAAGATGTAACTCTGGAAAATCTCATTGATTCTTCGACAACAGCCATGAGCAAAGGGAAGGCTAAGGCACAAAGCGATACTGATAAATCAACGGGATCTCCAGAAAACTCTTTTAACTTTGGCGGATACAAAAATGCCAAACGGATCAGTGTTGATTTTTACAAGATAGATCTGCACAATGTCTTCCGACTGTTCAATGATATTAGCGGTCAAAACGTCATCGTCGATGAAGCAGTGAAAGGAACTCTCACCCTGAAACTTAATGATGTCCCTTGGGATTTTGCTCTCGATATCATTCTCAACCTCAAAGACCTGCGCAAAGAAGAGCGCTTTAATACTATTGTTATCTATCCGGCAGATAAAGCATTTGTCTGGCCGGAACGCGCCCAGGACAATCTCTCTGTCAAAGCAGACCTTGAGATTAAGCAGGAACAGGACGCCTTGGTCATTGAACAGTCTGCAGCCCAATCAGAAGAGATGATTCAGTCCAAGGAACTCATCCGCAAGGCCAGGATTGAAGAAAAGGCTGATAACATGGAGAAGGCCAGCACCATCTATGAGCAGGCCTTTAAACTCGATCAGAAAAATGCCAAACTGGCAAACCGATTGGCAAGCCTTTATCTGGCAAGTCTGGGGATCAATGCCAAAGCCGTCTATTTTGCCAAAGAGAGTCTGAAGATAGAGCCAAAGAATAGTCAGGCAGCCCTCTATGCGGCCATTGGCCTGGCAAACATGAACCAGACTGCCGAGGCCACAGACTATTTTGCCCAGAGTATCAGCGATCCCACACCCATGAAAGAAGCCCTGATCAGCTACGCATCCTTCAGTGAGCAGAATGGACAACCAGATGCCGCCTTGAAACTTATTGCCAGATACACTGCGCTGTATGGTGAGTCTGTAGAAACAATGGTTGCCAAGGCACGAATCTATGACAAAATGGGCCAGAAAGAAAAGGCCTCCGACCAGTATCGCGCTCTTTTGGCCTCTGGTTATCAACTGGTCCCTGGCCTGAAACAATATATACAAAGTCGGTTGAGCGGGAATCCCCCCCCGGCTATCTAAGGAGCTGTTGTTTGGTTGAAACCCGACCTAAATACTGGTCGAGGGATATTGTCGGGATTTAGCCCGACAATATCCCTCGACCGACCCATAAAACATCAACAACCAGATTTGTTGCAACACAACAAGAAGTCAACAGCCGGATCAAGTACTTCTACAACAGTCTCAATAATGGATTTTCGTAAGAGGTTCATTTTTTCATTACACGCAGATTTACACAAACATGACACGTTTCGCTTATTCTTTAATGGCCAAGAGGTTTTCCATGAAATTTAGATCACAAATGGCGCCAGCACTCGCCCTCTTTATTCTTTCCCTTGTTCTTTTTTCCTGTAGTCCATTGACCACAGAAGTAGAAAAACCGATAGCAGAGGCAGCAAAACCTGCTACTCAAGATGTGACGCCTCCATCCCTGCCCGTTCAATACCAGAAGCCATCGTATCTGGTTGATCCAGCCAACAAGGACGCACTGGATAATAAAACGGATGATGCAGTGCTCAAGGTTGGTGCCAAGATCAGTTCCGCCAAAAAAGTAGTTCTCAGGGAAATCATGAAGCCCTTGGCCAGCCAGAAAAAATTAAATATCTCCTGGGCCAGCGATGTCAATCAAGATGCCTTAGTTGACGTGGACATTCAAGCCAATGATGACTTTTATAAGGCCATTGAAAATCTCCTGCGCCAAGTCGATTATTTCTATGAGATCAATGGAAGTACCCTTGTCATCAAATACCGAGAGACCAAACAATTTCACATTGCCATGCCTTTTAAAAAGCAAGAATTCAGCACAGGTACTGGGGGTAATGTCCTTGGTGGTGGAGGTGAAGACATAGCGAAGAATGTCGAAGGGACGATCAAGCTTTCAAGTGAAAAAAACGAATTCGATATTTGGAAAAATATCGAATCGCATATGGATAGTATTCTTAAAATCGAACGTACTGTAAAAATATCTACGTTGCAGACTGACGGTGCAACGACTGATACTCCAGCTAATGGCAAAAATGAAGGCAAAAAAGAAATAACAAAAGAAGTAACAAAAGCAGTGACAGGTGGACTTGAGAACTACTTCTTGATCGACAAACCAGTTGGTTTGATCACAGTGACCGCCCCACGTCCCATACTCGAAAAAGTTGAGGCTTATTTCACTTCTCTACGGAAGGAAATCTATAAACAGGTCTCTATTGAGGCCAAGATCATTGAAGTTCAATTAGTTGATAGCTCCTCAATAGGGATTAACTGGAATTCCGTCCTGAAAAATTTTGATATCAGTGGCGCGGTGCAATTTGGTGCTCAGACTGTTGGCAATGGTGTTACGCAAGTTGGTCAGGTCTTTCCGTATGTTTTTTCCAATGACACCGACGGTAAATGGAATGACGGCATCAATCATGGATCGACCTACGACCCAACCCGCTTGGTATCCAACGTCAGAATCAATACGGCTAATTTCGACGTCTTTCTGAACGCCCTCAAGACTCAAGGGAACACAAAGGTTCTTTCTAATCCCAAAATTAGCGTCCTCAATGGCCAACCATCCATGATTTCTGTTGGCCGCAACATCACTTATGTTAAGAAGGTAACGTCTAACGTCACGGGAACAGGGGCTGATGTGACCAGGACCTATAGTGCAGAGCCGGGCAGTATTCTTTCTGGTGTTGGCCTTGGCCTTACCGCAACCGTTCTTGATAATAACGAGATCATCATGGACTTGGTACCAGTTACCTCAGAACTGTTAGAAGGGTCAGAAAAAGCTGTAATTGTTGCAGGAGAAGGATCAACAGCTATTAAGATGGGTCTGCCCGTTGTCAATGTCCGGGAAATGAGTACTACCGTACGGGTAAAAGATGGGGAAATGCTCGTCATTGGCGGACTTATCAGTGACATGAACGATGAGACAGGCAACTTTGCCCCCGTTGTTGGTGATATCCCGCTAATCAAATATCTGTTCGGCTATGAAGAAAAGGTAAAAAACAAACGCGAACTGATTATTTTACTGAAACCACGTATCATTTAAGCCGTTGTTAAAAAATAGCCATAACACTGAAAGACAGTAACCGACATAAAGAACCGTAATAAAAACCGTTCATTTTATTACGGTTCATAAATTCTTAACAAAAACAAAGAACAATACCTTTTTTTACAGGGAGAAAATCATGAAGAAGTTACACTACGCACTGGTCGGTCTAATGCTTCTGCTACTCACCGGTTGCGGACAAACTACATGGGAAACCCTCCAGGTATCGCAAGCAGCAGGCCCCAATGCCCCTGGTAAGGGAAAAACCATCGTCATCCTGCCCTTTGCGGATTACACGAATGCAGATACACTTGCCGCCGCTCATCGCCGTGATATGGCCATCACCGAATCCTTAACCGACCGCCTTGTCATCAATGGATTCAGGCTTCCCATCCAGGAAGATGTCTTTGCCTACATGATTGGTCAGTCTATTATCAGTCTGGTCGCCTATGAACAAAAAAACTCGGTCTCCCTCAATAATGAGCTGGGCGGAGAGTGGTCTGATATCATGAAAAATCAAATCCGTGGCTATATCGCAGAACAACAAACCCAACGAGATAATCAAATCGCCGCCAGCCCAGGCACCCATGGCCTCACCGAACAAACTGTCGCCAAGATTGGCCGAAAATTTCATGCTGACTACATCGTCCGTGGCCGTATCCTCGAATTTAAGACGCGGCAGGAACATACCTGGGCCCCATGGAAAAGAGGTGTTTTACCCTTTATCTCTGGCACTACCAGTCAGCTTGCCTTTGGCTTTGCAAGTACTGATCAATATGACAACTGGAACAACATGATTGCCGGAGGCACCTGGGGTGGAATTATTGGACACAATGTCGGTGGCCCATGGGATTCTGATGGTAGTACTTCGATCTTGGGCATTTCGGGAAGTAGCGACGCCAATACTATTTTGTGGGGAGCTGTTGGAGCACTCGCCGGAAGTGAGGCCAAAAACAGCGGCCGAATAGATCAAGCAGTGGTGCAGATGCGCATCTGGATTCAGGAAGCAGCAACTGGCAATGTGGTATGGACCAATCGAGTTGATGTCAAGGTCTCTCCAGAATCGGTGCTGGCAGACAAGCAATA
>CAITDH010000074.1 GCA_903891045.1 uncultured Desulfobulbaceae bacterium
ACCTTGGTCTTTACCAAAACAAAATACAAGGCTAAGAGTGTTGCCCTGCAACTGGAGAACTCCGGTTATCGCGCAACTTCCCTGCAAGGCAATTTATCACAGAGCAAAAGGCAACAAGCCCTGGATGGTTTCAAGAGCGGGACATTCAATATCCTGGTGGCAACCGATATCGCCGCCCGCGGTATTGATGTCTCCGGGATCTCGCATGTCATCAATTACGATGTTCCTGATACTGCTGAGGCCTACACCCATCGCACGGGTCGAACCGGTCGTGCAGCCTGCACTGGAGAGGCGTTTACCTTTATGACCGCCGATGATGACAAGATGATTAAGCTGATTGAACAAACTCTTGGCAAGAAAATCCTCCGTGAAACCGTGTCCGGTTTTAATTTTGACGCCCAGGATAAGAATGCCGCAGCAAAAGACGTGGCCGCAAGGACATGGAATAAGAAAAAAACAACTTCAACAACGAGCGCCCCTAAGCATAAGCGGGCCAAAGCCGTTGATTTTGGTGTCTCCACATTTTCGAAACGATAAGAAGTTACAAAAGAATGACCCAAGAATTACTTGAGGCAAGCCGCCAATCTGTTTATCAATAGGTTGGCGTTATTAAAAAAAAGTTTCCAGATGGAAGCAAGTACAAAGGAGTAGTAAAAATGGCAGAAGGTACAGTAAAATGGTTTAATGATTCTAAAGGTTTTGGCTTTATTGAGCAGGATGGCGGAAAAGATGTTTTCGTTCACCACTCTGCAATTCAGGGAGCCGGCTTCAAATCTCTTGATGAGGGCGCACGCGTCCGATTTGACGTAGTTGATGGCGCCAAAGGCCCAGCAGCTGAAAACGTTACCAAGCTGTAAGAACCATTAGATAGTAACAAGAAAGCCTCGCACATGTACGGGGCTTTCTTGTTATCAATATATCCTGAAAAATTTCACAGGATGTTTTCACAGGAGACTATTGTGGCTAAACGAACAAATTACCAAGGCGAAAAAAGAACCAAGGAATTAAATAGATTAAAGAAGCAAAGCGAAAAAGAAGAACGCAAAAAAAACAATGCCAACGACCAACCCGACGAAACTCTGCCAACAGACAACGAGACCCCGCCAGTAACCAGTGATTAAAAACACAACAACGTCGTTACCTTATCAATCTCTTACAAATAAGCTAGCAACACTCTGCACAGCATAACTCACTTGCCTTTGACTAGGCTTTTCCCTGACTCAAAATTTACCACAAGAGGAACATCCAGGGTTAATGCCTCTTCCATTGCCAGCCTGACAATCTTTTTTGTTTCTTCCAGCTCCACTTCAGGTAATTCAAAGACCAATTCATCATGAATCTGGAGAAGAAGACGGGCACCAAGCCCTTCTTTTATCAAAGCCCCAGCCACTTTTATCATGGCCAGCTTCACAATATCGGCTGCCGTTCCCTGAATTGGGGTATTGATAGCAGTTCGTTCCGCAAACTCACGATCCGTTTTATTTTTGGCGTTGATTTCAGGCAAGATCCGGCGCCGGTGGAGTAAGGTGGTCACGAAACCATCAACGCGAGCCTTTTCTACAATGGCCTCCATAAATTGCTTCACCCCACAGTACAACTGGAAATAACGATCAATAAAGGCCTGGGCCTCTTTTCTGCTGATGTTAAGCTGAGCGGCAAGCCCAAAACTACTCATTCCATAAACAATACCAAAGTTGATGGTCTTGGCCACCCGCCGCATCTCTGGCGTAAGCAGGAATGGCGAGATGGAAAAAAGCTGGGCCGCAGTCCGAGCATGGATATCGCCACCACTCCGAAAGGCCTGAAGCAAGACGACATCCTGCGAGTAATGGGCAAGAACCCGCAGATCAATCTGTGAATAATCGGCCGACAGAAAAACCAATCCATCCGCCGGAACAAAGGCCCCGCGAATACGATCTCCCTCTTCCGAGCGAATGGGGATATTCTGCATATTAGGGTTACTTGACGAAAGTCTACCTGTGGCGGTTACCGTTTGATTAAAAGAGGTATGCACCCGGCCAGACACCGGATCAATCAGCTCCCGCAATTTCTCGACATAAGTTGACTGCAATTTGGCCAGATTCCGATAACTCGTGATCCTAGCCGGCAGTTCATGACTCAGCGCCAATTTCTCCAGGACCTTCATATCGGTTGAATAGCCAGTCTTGGTCTTTCGACCATAGGGGAGATGGAGCTCATCAAACAAGATCTCGCCTAGTTGCTTGGGAGACTGGATATTAAACGACCTCCCGGCCAGCCGATAGATATCCTGCTCCAGAAGCACCAGCTTTCCCTTAAATTCAACCGACAATTCATCGAGAATTTCGGTGGAAACACAGATCCCGGCAAGTTCCATTTCGGCCAGGATCGGGATCAGCGGAATCTCTACCTCAAAAAAGAGCGCACTCAACTCAAGCTTCTGCAGACCAGGTTCAAACTCCTGCCAAAGACGTAGCGCCCCGTAGACATCTTCACAGCTATAATCCCTGGCCGCCTCAATCCCGACAAAAGCAAAGGCATCTTCCCGGGTGTCTCCGTGTACCACGGTGGGAAACGAGGTGAGCGCGAGCCCGATGTCCAAACACAGATCATCCAGCTTATATGAACGCCTGGTAGGTTCAACCAGATAAGCGGCAATCATGGTGTCAATGAGCTGACCACCAAGACAGATATCCCAGTTCTGGCGAATCACCGAATAATCATACTTGATATTATGCCCAAGCTTCGGCAGCTTCTGATTCTGGAAAAAGGGCCGCAACCTCCCCATCACCAAGGCCGGATCAAGCTGACCTGAAAGCCGAATCCCCGCTTTATCCTGATGATTCAGCGGAATATACCAAGCTTCTTTCAGATCCACACAGATGGAGATACCAACAAGCTTTGCCGTCCGCGCGCAGATCGAAGTGGTCTCGGTATCAAGCACCAGGAGCGACGCCTTTGCTAAAACCTGCTCCAGTTTCCGCAACTGTTCTTCACTCTGGACCAAAGAAAACCCATCGGTGGCAATAGGCTGCCCCTGTTTTCTCTCCTCAATTAAGCTGGTAAATTCCAGTGTTTTATACAGGCTCTGCAGTTGATCATTATCAGGAGCAGGCAGTTTATAGGCCTCCAGATTCTCAGGAAGCTGGAGATCTTCCTTAAGGCGAATCAACTCTCTGGACAGAAAGACTGTCTCCCGGTTCTGGGCAAGCCGTTCCTGCATCTTCGATTTTTTCATCCCCTCCAGATGAGCATAAATCCCCTCGAGGGTCCCATACTGATTGATCAGAGTCTCCGCCGTCTTTGGTCCGATACCGGGAATCCCTGGAATATTGTCAGAGCTGTCACCAATCAAGGCAAAACAGTCTAAAAGCTGATCAGGCCCCACATTATACTTATCACACACCGCCTGACTGTCCATGACCCTGTCCTTCATGGGCTCCCACACAATGACCCGCTCACCTACCAGTTGCAGCAGATCCTTGTCACCGGAAACCACAATCACATTGTGTCCTTGCCTGCTCAATTGTCTGGCCGCAGAGGCAATAATGTCATCGGCCTCCACCCCAAGGATTTCAAAAGAACAGATATTAAAGGCCCGTACCAGTTCTTTAATATAGGGAATCTGGACCTGCAGATCTTCGGGCATGGCAACCCTGTTGGCTTTATAGGCGTCATACATCTCATGCCGAAACACCGGCCCACGGCTGTCATAGGCAACCGCCAGATAGGCAGGATTCTTCTCCCGCAAGATACGGCGCAGGATATTCATAAAGCCAAATACAGCATGGGTGGGTAAGCCCTGACTCGTGGTCAGAGGGGTAATGGCATGGTAGGCCCGATAGATATAGGCGCTGCCATCAATAAGATAGACTTCACTTGTCACAAGATGCTCCTGTGGAGGCCTGGAAAAAGGTTAACTGCTCAAATAGAAAGCATCTGTTCAAGGGATTTGCGGGCCTGGGCGGCCACATCCGGCACCACCTTTATCTGATTCACTACTCTCCCTGCGGCCAGATTATCCAGAAGCCAAAGCAGATTCACTGGCTGATTACAGTCCATGGTTGTACACTGGCAAGGCGATGCGGCAAGCAGATGGATCTCCTTGTCTGGATGCTGTCGCTGTAGACGCGCAACCAGATTTATCTCGGTGCCGATGGCCCATTTGCTGCCGGCTGGTGACTTGTTGACTGCGGCGATAATAGCCTCCGTTGACCCATAATGATCTGCTACCTGAACAACATCACTGGCACACTCTGGATGAACCATAATCTGGATATCTGGTGTATGCAGGCGCCACCGACGCACGTGATCAGGTAAAAACCACATGTGAACTTCACAATACCCATCCCAGAGCAGGATCCTGGCCCGCCGCAACTCATCCACGCTGTTGCCACCTAGAAGTTCCCCCCGACGCCAGAGACAAATCTGATCCGCTGGTATGCCAAGGGCCACCGCCGAGTTCCGTCCCAGGTGTTCGTCAGGAAAGAAAAAAACCTTTTCCCCCTTGGTCAGGGCCCAGGCGAGAACACGTTCAGCATTGGAAGAGGTACACACTGAGCCTCCCCGCTCTCCTACAAAGGCCTTGATTGCTGCCGATGAATTCACATAGGTCACAGGTACCAAGGCCTCTTCATCCTGAACAATCCCTGCCTGCATCAAATCCCGGTAAGCCATACTGACCGCACCGACCGTCGCCATATCAGCCATGGGGCAACCGGCATGAAGATGGGGCAACATCACCTTCTGATGGGACTGGGCAAGGATATCGGCAGACTCGGCCATAAAATGAACGCCACAAAAGATGATAAATGCACGATCATGGATCGCTGCGGCCTCACGGGCAAGTTTCAATGAATCCCCGGCAAGATCAGCGAACTGGAACATGTTTTCCTGCTGATAATGATGGCAGAGAATGAGCAGCCGGCCAGCCAACTCTTTTTTCCTCTCGGCAATCCTTACAAAAACATCCTGCTCAGACAATCTGAAATATTCCGCCTCGATTTCCGGTTGCTGCAAAGACATAAAAAGACACCCCCGTAAAAATCATTCTGAAAAATAAAACCTGAAAAATCAATAAAAAACGCCTTCTACCACTGCTGCCCCTTTCTCACAAGAAGAATAAAGAAGGGGTTCCCCGATCAACGAAAAAAGGGCCCGACACAGAACTATTCCATGCCAGGCCCTGGTTTAATTTTTTCTCTTTTTCAAACTATCTGGCAACTCGCACCCAAGAGGCCTGTGGCCCTTTATCACCAATAGTTTCACCGTATGTAACCTCATCGCCTTCTTTTAACTGATCCAAGGCTATATCTTTCAAGGCATTTTCATGAAAATAAATTTCCCGCTCATCCGGGGTAACAATGAATCCATACGATTCAAAAGGTGACACCTTGCGCACGACGCCAAAGCTATCAACCTCCATACCATTACTATCCAGCCCCTTCTGATCTTTCCGTTTTTTGCGCAGTATTTCTTTTAACTGCAGCGACAGGACATCAAATGCCTCCACCAGCAGAGTGCCCATATTTTCGCCCTTTCTGGAGACGACAACGGTATCGTTTGGCACTGAGGCCACCACTTTCAGCTCGAACCCCCCTTCTTTGTGGTGTTTCGTCGCCTCAATTGAAACACGAAGATGGAGGACAAAATTCGCATAGTGACGAACCAATTTTTCTTTTTCTTCCTCTATCCTCTCCTGCCAACCTTTTCGCAACTCTACGTTCCTGGTTTCAACCTTCAGTTCCATATAGTTCCTCCGTTTAGGGCTCCCTGGAAAATTTCAAGAAACCCTTTATGCCTTAATAACGATTAATAAAAATCGTTATTATCAACATGCGCCCCACGGCACATTCCCTGGCCAAGTTTTGCTCCTTAACTTTTGGAGCGAAACTTGCCTTCACTTTCATTATATTCCTCTCAAGCTGATAATCAAGTCTCTCGCAATTCTTTTACCATAAAAAGCAGAAATATTTTCATGCCACCTCCCTTGCATCTAAACCCAAACCCCTCACAACTCACAACTTTCAAGGGTAGATTCTGTCTGAAAACGGCGCATCCGAACATTCATCAATATCCCCATCCCCAACAAGGTGGTCAGCAGGGAAGAGCCACCATAACTAAACAATGGCAAAGGGATTCCAACTACAGGAAGAAATCCAAGTATCATCAACAGATTAATGACGGCCTGCCAAAAAATAAGCGCCACCACGCCAAAGGCAAGAAACAGGCCAAAGCGATCTCTTGCTGACATGGCCACATGCAGCCCCCAAAAGAGCATAAAAAAATAAACAGCTAAAAAAAAGAAACTTCCAGCAAATCCCCATTCTTCACACCAGACAGAAAATGCGAAATCCGTGTGCCTCTCCGGCAAGAAATGAAGATGCCCCTGGGTTCCCTCCATATATCCCCGGCCAAAGAGGCCACCACTCCCCACAGCAATCTTTGATTGCAGGATCTGATACCCTTCCCCCATGGAATCTTTCACTGGGTGCAATAAGGTTTCCACCCTTTGCTTCTGGTAAGGCTTCAAGACAAAGAACCAGCCAACTACTGCCAAGGCGATCCCTGACAGCCCCAGGATGATATAACTCGACCAGCGAAGCTTGGCAAAAACCGTCATAGAAATAAAAATAATAACAAACATCAAAGCCGTCCCCAGATCTGGCTGGATCAGGATCAAGATGAAAGGGACGGCCATAAGGATGATGGGAGTAATCAGATCCTTAATAGAATAACCGTTCGCCACCTCCTTTCGGGAATAATAACTGGCCAACGTGATCACCATCATCAATTTGGCAGGTTCGGAAGGTTGTAACTGAAAAAAACCAAGATTAATCCAACGCTGGGCCCCACCAGCACTATTACCAACAAAGATAACAAGCGCGAGCAGCACTATAGTCACAATATAAATGGGATAATTCCATAATTGAAGTTCTTTATAATCAAAGCTGATCAAAAAGATAATACAGGCCACACCCATCAATAAAAGATAACACTGTTTCAGGTAAGGCGGCATTCCCCCTAGTGGTGGATAGGTGGCGCTGTACAGATTAAGAAACGCCATGCCACAAACCATGAACAACAAAGACAAGAGCACCCAGTCAAAGTTCACGAAAAAACGTCTATCCACGCAAAACATTTTTTACCCTTCCATAAAAGAATTTTGAGGCAGATCAACAATAAACAATACGACAGTCTTTATTGAGGAGTGACAGCTTTCCTAATTTGATCAACGGCTATCCTGTTGGCAAAATATTTCTGCATAACCGCCTTGGCCACAGGCGCTGCGCTCGATCCACCATGCAAACCGTGTTCAACTACAACAGTCACTGCAATTTCAGGATCTTCGGCCGGGGCAAAACAGATAAACAAGGCATGATCTCTATATTTATAAGGGATATTCTCTTCCTGGAGATGCTTGTACTGTTCCAGGCGCACCACCTGCGCCGAACCCGTCTTGCCCCCCATATTGATGCCTTCGATACGAGCCACACGGGCTGTCCCTCTGGCCCCTTGAATAACCTCAACCATCCCTTCCCGGATCAGTGTCAGATATTTTTTTTCATTCTCCTGGAGCTCGCCTGCCAGCTTTGGCGTAAATGACTCTAGAACATTTCCATCCGCATCCGTAACACTCTCAATGAGTTGCGGCACATACCGCTTCCCACCGTTTGCCAGGATAACCGTCATCTGACAGAGCTGGAGCGGGGTTATCAAATTAAACCCCTGACCAATAGCCAACGACAAGGTCTCACCATCCTGCCACTTCACCCCGTACTTCTTTTTTTTCCATTCTTTTGTCGGGATAAGTCCACTTTTTTCATTTTCAAGCTCCACCTGGGTCTTAAGCCCAAGTCCAAGCTTATTGGCATATTCCGCCAGGGCATCAACCCCTAACCGCATCCCTACCTGATAAAAGTAAACATCACAGGACTCACTGATAGCCCGCTTCAAATTTACCGTCCCATGCCCGCCATGTTTCCAGCAGTTATACTGCCGATTGCCAAAATCAATATGGCCAGGACAGAAGAATGTTGTATCCTTGGTTATCACCCCCTTGGCCAATCCTGCCAGCGCGGTCACCATCTTGTAAGTCGATCCCGGTGGATACATGGCCTGCAAGGCCTTGTTGATCAAGGGATGCTTGGGATTGTCCAGAAGTGCGCTCCAGTTTTTACCCGATATTCCACCCTCAAAATCAGCAAGATGCAAACGTGGAGTAGAAGCAAGGACCAGAACTCGTCCGGTTTTCACCTCCATGGCCACCAACGCCCCGGACCGTTCATCAGCGTCCATGCTTTCTTCCGCTACCTTCTGTAAATCTATATCAAGGGTCAAACGTACCTCATTGCCAGGCACAGGTTCCACATGAGTCAGTAACTGCTGTTCAAACCCACGGGCATTCACCTCCGAAGAACTATTTCCCTTTTCCCCGCGCAATTCTTTTTCCCGGAGTTTTTCAAGACCCATTTTACCAACCTGGTCTCCACCCCGATAAAAATCAGTATCTGTCTCCTCCAGCTCATTTTTACTAATTTCACCCAGATAACCAATGACATGAGCAGCCATATCACCATAATGATAAAATCGACTGGGAAAGACCTCAATACGAACCCCAGGAAAATCTTTATTATGCGTTTCCAGATAGGCTAATGTGTCCCAGCTCAGATTTTCCTTCAATCGAACCGGAATATGTCTCTGTTTACTCTCTGCATCCCTAATCCTTTCCCAGAGAACCGAGACATCTTCCTTGAGTACCACTGACAATCGTTTCAAAAGCCCATCAATGTCATTAGAATCCTCACGCACCAGCACGACATTAAATGAAGGCCGGTTAGTCACCAGCTCTTTCCCGTTACGATCAAGGATATCACCACGTGGAGGGGCCACCTCACGAATTCGCACCCGGTTATTCTCAGCCCTGCTTTTATATTCTTCACCCTTGTGAATCTGCAAAAACCAGAGACGAAGAAGAATAATTGCGACAAAAAATACCACCACCACTCCCGTACCCAAAACCCGCTTGCGCAATCCATCCAGAGCTGCCTGATCATGCTCAGAGATATTTCCCAATTCTTTCAGAAAATTCCATTTAATCATTTTTAAAGTCCGCAGCAGGAAGCGCTGTCAACGAAAATAATTCCCTGAGCGCTTGCGCAGAATGCGAGGAGCGACAAAACGACGTTTGGACATATATTCAAACAAGCTGTTATAAAGAAGAAAGCAAGGAATAGTGGCAACAGTCAGGATTAATGTCTCTTGCAGAATCCTGGCCCATGACCACTCAGGCAATATTCCCGGTAAAACCAACGAATAGATAGCATACATGCCAGAATACTCGGCCAAAAAAGCGACCCCCACCAAGGGAACCTGATAGGCCACCTCTTTCACCGGACTCTTTTCTTTAAAAAACTTGAGGGAAACAAAAAGAAAAAGATAGAGCAGAGGATACGTACCCAGATAAAGTCCTGAAATAACATCCATGACCCAGCTCAAAACAAGAACAAGACACAACCCACGCAGCCAGTCAAAACGATAGGCCATAAAAGCGATCAAGATAAAAACCAGATCCGGACTCCCCAACCAAGAAGAAAAAAGATAAAAAATTGATGCCTGACATACAACAAGAGATATCCCAACCAGAGAAAAACTGAGCATCAGCATAACATCTACTCAACAACAGGATTAACTGTGATTCTCATTTCTTCAGCTATTTTCTGTTTTTCGGAAAGGTCAATAAAGACCATCTCCAATTGTCCGAAATCAACAATAGGAGCGACCTCAATTTCCTGAAACATACCCCGGCGCTTTGAACGTACTGCGGATACAGTGCCGAGCGGAATCCCTGACCGAAAAACGCCACCAATACCAGTAACGATCCGATCACCAACAACAACATCGGCATTTTTAAGGACATAATAGAGGACATACCCCTTATCGGCTGCCCCTTTTAAAATACCACGCACCCGATTTTTCTGAATCATGGCATCAATAGCACTACTCGGGGCATTCGTAAGAAGAATCTTTGCATAATTATCAGAAACTTGAATAACCTGTCCAACCACACCCAGAGAAGTACGAGCAACCATCCCTTCAATCACTCCGTCGCTTTTTCCTCTATCCACAATCAAGGTCTGAAACCAGAATGATGGATCCTTGCCAATGACCCGGGCAGTAAGAGAGGGAAAGTTCTCTTCCTTTTTAAATTTAAGTTCATTCTCCAGATAACGATTTCGCGCATAGGCCTCACGATACTGGTCGAGTTGTTGCTGATAATCAGCAATCACTAACCGAAGATGTTTATTATCATCCCTGATATTCCACAAGGCTAGATAATCACCAGTAAATACCTGCAAAGAGCTGATCATTCTGGAAGTTCCACTCTGTAATGGCCCCAGAGTTTGCATGATCATCTGCTGCACTGCCCCAAACTGTCCACCCACGGTGGAACCAAGCAAGACAAGAGCAAGGATCAACAATACCCCACCAAGAAAGAGTGACCTCGCCGTTCCCAAACGAGATTGAGCCTTTTTAACACTTGCTGTTCTCTTCAAGACTTTCTATTCTTCAATAACGCACACCAACAATTGATGGCACAATTTTTCATATCAGACACTTGTCCATATCAACCAACCAAGACCTTGCGATATAAGGTCAAACTTCCCCTCATTGAACTGTCACTTCTCGCAGGATATTCAGATTATCAAGGGCTTTACCCGAGCCAAGAACAACCGATGAAAGCGGATCATCAGCCACAATAATAGGCAGACCTGTTTCCTCATGCAACCGCTTGTCAAGGTTTTTCAGGAGTGCGCCACCACCAGTCAGCATGATACCCTGATCAACAATATCCGCCGCCAGCTCCGGCGGCGTCACTTCAAGGGCCTCTTTTACCGCATCAATAATTACATCCACCTGCTCAGTAATCGCAAGCTGAATCTCATCAGCACCAATGATGATCGTTTTGGGAACACCTTCGACCAAATCCCGACCTTTTATTTCCATGGTCTCGTAAGGAAGATCAGGGATTACATTGCCAATGGTCATCTTGATCAGCTCTGCGGTTCGCTCTCCAATGGCAAGGTTGTGTTTCCGTTTAATATATTGCAAAATCGCATCGTCCATCTTATCACCAGCAACCCGCACCGATTTTGCATACACAATACCAGACAAGGAGATCACCGCCACCTCGGTAGTGCCACCACCGATATCGATAATCATATTGGCAGTTGGTTCGGTAATGGGAAGATTGGAACCAATCGCCGCCGCCATGGGTTCTTCAATCAGATAGACCTCACGTGCACCGGCAGATTCAGCCGACTCTCTGACCGCCCGCTTTTCTACCTGAGTAATACCTGACGGCACCGAGATAATAATGCGTGGATGAACAAGGGTTCGCCTGTTATGCACCTTGTTAATAAAATAACGAAGCATGGCCTCAGTTACCTCAAAGTCAGCAATAACTCCATCCCGAATAGGACGAATGGCCACAATGTTTCCAGGTGTCTTGCCCAGCATCTGCTTGGCCTCCTGGCCAACAGCCAAGACCTTACTCCCCCTGCTATCCTGCCGCACCGCCACCACAGAAGGTTCCCGCAAGACAATACCCTTGCCTTTTACATAGACAACAGTGTTCGCTGTCCCCAGATCAATTGCCAGATCATTGGATAACCAGCCAAACAAAAAATTAAATGGTGAATACATGAAGTGTTCCTATATTTACAAACGTGCAGACACGTTCAGAAAGATATCAACAATACTAATGTAAGAGGCAGAGCTCTCGCCAATCCCTATAAAAAAGAATATAAACTTACCAAAATCTCCCGCTATTAGCAAGAGATATACCCGCCATCAACAAGGCCGTTACAAAAAAACAGTGCCTTCACCTGCATGGTAAAAACAACACAAAAACAACTTAATGAACCACAATAAAATAATTAGAAGGATAGAGCTTCTTCAGCAACGTTCCCTCAACAAAAGAAAAAGAGTTGACATTCTCCAAAAACCCTGTTATTTGACTTTCTGTTTTTGAAAATATGCAGATTTTATTTGGGGCTGTAGCTCAGCTGGGAGAGCGCTTGCATGGCATGCAAGAG
>CAITDH010000075.1 GCA_903891045.1 uncultured Desulfobulbaceae bacterium
CGACATTGGTGCCGTGGCCATTATCGTCGAGTTTACCATCCGAAGGGGCAAAATCTTGAGCATAAATAACTTTGCATGCTCCACCCGGAGCGGAGCATGAACCGAACGCAGCGCGTGTGTAATCGACTCCGGTATCGAGTACAGCGACCGTGGCAAGTTCGCCGCCGTAGGCAGCGATTTGAGTATCCGTTCGCCCAATGAGCGGCAGGCTTTCTACTAACAATTTGTTATTACGCTTGTTCTCGTCAATCGAAAGCACCTTTTTGTGCTGGGCTAATTTGTCGAGTGCTTGTCGGGAGTTAATTCGCGCATGTATTATAGGCAGAACGGAATAATCAGTTAGTATTTCAAGATCGGAGTCAACCACCTCGGACTTGACTTTGGTCTTGAGATCATTCATCAGACTCTTTCGCTTCTGTAAGCGCTGATTATAATCAGATGCCGCAGCACGATATAGTTTTACTTTGTTTTGATTCTCATTTTCTTCCGTAGCCCGCTCATCAGCATCGTCTAATAAAACCAAAACTTCCACTGGCTCATTTCGATTAGCTTTGTCTACGACATTAGGTGAATACAGCTTTGGCCATCTGGTCGGTGCCGAGAATGATTCAGAAGGAATGGTGTTTAACAGCAGAAGAAACAATCCAAACCAAATAAAAATGATCAAATTGTCTCTTTTAGCGGGACGCAGCGAAGTAAAATTTTGCATGTCGCTTACTCCTTTTTTATCTCTTCCTTTAAAGAGAATTTAGAGAGGTTAACACGTTGCATCCACGATATATTATAAGGGCTAAAGATGATCAGAGAGTATGAAAAGATAATATCTCTCAACCTACGGTATACAGAAAATATATCCCATTCCCTTTACTGTCAAGTGCCAATAGCTAACCGGCATTGTTCTCTTTTTTTGCGTATATCTCACCTTGTTTTTCGCCATTTTCCTGAAATACCATTTCCAGAAATACCATTTGACTTCATGGAGGGCCGTGTGCGTATTTTGGTATAAGACTAGTACTTAAATTGCCAGATAATCAAACACAATAAAAAAAACAGGCAAGCAGTAACCACGTGCTGGAAGGCTTCAATATAAAGATCTTTGTGGATAGGTTTGCCCTCGGTCGAACTTGATTCAATAAAAAACTTTTCGAGGTGGAGTATGGATAGCTTAAAAAAATTGCGGCAAAGTTTCTTGGGGATGATGTTATTAGGAGGCTGCTTATCCTCACCAGTGAGGCGAAAAGTGGATTGTTAGAATAGGGGACCAAGCTCTTAGGCTCGATGTTCCAAGAGGAAAAAGTCAAAAAGATCTATCGGCGGGATGTTTCGGCTAGTTCTTGGCGGATGCGGCAGTGCGGTGTTGTCTGCGGCCTTTCAGAAGATGGGGACAGAAAAGAAGAAGCTGGTTGCTTCTGGTAAGGCCGGAGATTCCAGCCAGCATGTCCTGGCCTGAGATATTCTGTCTCCAGGATCTACCGAATCGCTGGCCCGTATGATTGTCGATTTTCTGGCAGGGTTGCAGGCGGTTTCTGGCCGTTGATCTTTTTCAGCTTTTTTTAGGACTGGATATTATATCGGCGTAGGATTCCACGCGGTTGCGCCCATTCTTTTTGGCCAGGTAAAGGGCCGTGTCGGCATTCCTGAGGAGTTCTTCATGGGAATTCAGGGGTTGGGCTGTGGATGTTGCCACTCCCAGGCTGAGACTGACGAGTTGCAAGGGGAGGGAATTCTCATGGACAATCTGGAGTTCTATGATATTTAATCGTATTTTTTCGGCAACATACATGGCACCGTTGTGAGAGGTGTCAGTCAGGATTATCACGAACTCTTCACCCCCGTAGCGGGCGCAGAAGTCGCCAGGCCGTACCAGAGTCTTTTTGATGGTCTGGGCAACTTGCCTCAGACATTTGTCACCACTGTCATGACCATAGGTGTCATTGTAGGCCTTGAAGTGATCGATGTCGCACATGATGACGGAGAGTGGCTCGTGCGCCCTGTTGCTGCGATGGAATTCTTTGAAGATATGTTCCGAAAAGCTGAGACGATTGGGGATTCCGGTCAGGGCATCAAAGATGGCCTGCCTTTTTATGATCGCATAGGCCCTGTCGAGTCGAGACCCGGAGACAAAGATGCCAAGCAGGCCTGTGAGCGCTATGCCAATATGGGCCAGGAGGAGAATGCCAAAAGGGGGATGTTTGGTAAATGGCAGGGTTACGCTAATTCCTCCTATGATGTCACCTTCTTTATAACTCTGTTTGTTGTGGCATGCCAGGCAGGCCTCTTCTGTTTTCAGAGGGGCCATATAAAAGAAAAATGTCTCCTCTTCTTCGATAAAAAATCCCGCTTCTTTGACTCCTGTTGCAAACTGATTCAACAATGCCTCCTCGCGTTCCGTTGCCTTGTTTTCCGGACGAATGGGTTGGAGGCTGGTGATATGAAACTGCATACCTTCCTGGGCCTTGGCAATTTCTGAGATCTGTCTAGTCATGTAGGCCGGATTGATTCTGGTGAGGGTCAAGGAGTCATTGACTTTGATCTCCCGCATTGGCACTTGCAGATAAGGGTTTGGTGGTGTCTTGTCAGTGACAGGGACATAGATGCCGCCGTGCTGGGTATTCCAGCGACGGGTGATGATAATGTGGTTAAAAAGAGTTCTGGCTGTATGCAAGGCCCGTCTTTCCTGTTCTTTATGGGTCTGGGTGTGATTCCATGCAAAGGAGGCGGTAATGAGCAAGATCCATAGGATGCTGATATGAAAGGTGTTTTTCTTGATTTCCATAAATTTCTTATAGACATTGCTGCAGGGGATTTTTTGTCGAAACAAGTCGGTGCCTTTTCTTCTTTGTCGCATTTCTAAGGTGTTAAAGTCAATAAATTTGTGAAAATTGATGACGACCGTAACGCGATAGCGCAGGAAGAGAATGGATTTCGATTGATAATCCACTTCAGGCTGGTTTAAAATGTCTAAATTTGCTAAAAGTGAACTATTGATGGATGTGGTTTTTTGTGAATGAAAACTTTTGAAGAAAAAATGCGGCAGAACGTCCGTATGAAAAAATAAGGGGAAAGAGAATGAAAAAAATTGCAGTGTTGGCTGGTGATGGCATCGGTCCGGAAGTAATGGCAGAGGCGATTAAGGTATTGGATGCAGTGCAGAAGAAGTTTTCTTTTGAACTGAGTTATCAATACGCGGACGTGGGCGGGCTTGCCATTGATAATCATGGTGAGGCCCTGCCTCCTTCTACCCTTGCCCTGTGTGAAAACAGCGATGCCATCCTCTTTGGTTCGGTGGGCGGCCCCAAGTGGGAATCCCTGCCTCCGGCGCAGCAGCCGGAGCGGGCGGCGCTTCTGCCCCTGCGCAAGCATTTTGATCTCTTCTGCAATCTGCGTCCGGCCAGGATCTTCAAGTCGCTGACCGCTGCCTGTCCCCTGCGTGCTGATATCGTCCGCGACGGCTTTGATATCCTCTGTGTGCGCGAGCTGACCTCTGATATCTATTTCGGGGTGCCCAAGGGGCGCGAGGGAACAGGCCCTGATGAGCGGGCCTTTGACACCATGGCCTATACCCGTTTCGAGATCGAGCGCATTGCCCGCATGGCCTTTGAGGCTGCCCGCCTGCGCCGCAAGAAGGTGACTTCCGTTGATAAGGCCAATGTCCTTACCACCATGGTGTTGTGGCGGGAGGTGGTGATCGGGATTGCCAAAGAGTATCCTGATGTGACCCTCAACCATATCTATGTCGATAATGCCACCATGCAGCTGATCCGTGATCCGCACCAGTTTGACGTCATGCTCTGCGGCAACATGTTTGGCGATATTATCTCCGATGAGGCTGCCATGCTCACCGGCTCCATGGGGCTGCTGGCCTCGGCCAGTCTCAATGCCGATAAATTCGGGATGTATGAACCGGCCGGCGGCTCGGCCCCGGATATCGCCGGCAAGGGTATTGCTAATCCCATCGCCCAGATCCTGTCCGCCTCCATGATGTTGCGCTACAGCTTTGGTCTCGACGAGGCGGCTGCTGCCATTGATAAAGCCGTGGAGAGCGTGCTTGACGCCGGTATCCATACCGCTGATATCGCCATCGACAAGACCAGGGTCGTGGGAACCGCGGCCATGGGTGATGCCATTGTTGCTGCCTTGAGGTAAGAGCTGATGCTTGAATGTATGGTGGTGGCCAATGAGGCCTCAACGGAGTTGGGCCGGAAGGTGGCGGAAGATCTGGGGCTGCCGTTTTCCGAGATGATCCGCAAGCGGTTTGCCGATGGGGAGACCTATCATGCCTTTCCGGAAGATTTGGCGGGGAAAAATCTGATTATCATTGGCGCCACCCATACGGATAGCTCGTATCAGGAGCTGCTCGACCTGATCCAGGGAGGAAAGTACTGGAACGCCGCCACCATTAACGTGGCCATTCCCTATCTGGGCTATTCCACCATGGAGCGGGCCAAGCCCAATTCCTATGAAATCCCGAAAGGGGTGACCAGGACCCGGCAGATCTTCCGGGCTCGGCCCAATTTTGTGGCCTTTGTTGATCTGCATTCCGAGGCCGTGCTCCATGCCCATGCCGGGGAGATCCGCACGGAGCATGTGTGGACCGATGAACTGGTGATCGAAAAGATCAAGGCCAGTGGTCTGACCGATTATGTGCTGGTCTCCCCTGATTACGGTTTTTCCAAACGGGTGGCCCGGCTGGCCAGTCTGCTCGATTGCCCGCATACCGCCGCCGACAAGGACCGTTACGATACCGACAAGACCATCGTTGGTCAGATCTCAAGCGCCGTCAAAGGCAAGACGGCTATTGTCTGTGATGACATGATCCGCACCGGCGGTTCCATTATCCAGACGGCTAAACGGTGCCTGGAGGCGGGAGCGGTGCAGGTGGCGGTTATGGCCACCCATCTGGTCATGGCGGGCAATGCCCGTGAGCGTTTTCAAAACAGCCCAATCTCTCGTGTGATCGGTTCGGATACCGTTCCCGGGGTTCACAGTGATGACCTGCTCGATGTCTATTCGGTGGCCCCGCTGCTGGCCGATATCTTCAGACGACATTTGAAGATCAAGCCAGGACTCTCCGGCTAGCGGTTTCCAAATATTCCGGCCAGACTTGTTATTTGCCTAAGTTTCTTTAAAAGAGAGATTCATCATGACATTGTGCCCATGCGGTTCAAAACGTGACTTTGATGAGTGCTGTGGCCCAATTATTGCGGGATACCCTGCGCCCACCGCTAAAGCCTTAATGCGCTCGCGTTATACCGCTTTTGCCCAGCGGACGCTGGATCATATTGATCGTACCCATGCGCCTGAGGTTCGTGATGACTTTAATCGTGCGGAAGCAGAACGTCTGGCCGAAGATTGTGAATGGCAGAGCCTGGAAATCCGTAAAGCAATAGAAACCGGCGATACCGCTGAGATTGAGTTCGTGGTGCGGTTTCGCCGGGAACGAAAAGATATCACTCAAGCGGCATTGTCTCGTTTCCGCCGTGATAATGGCCAGTGGCTGTATGTCAGTAGCGATCTTAATCCACACATCCCGCAACAGCGGGTCACCAAGGTTGGTCGCAACGACCCCTGTCCCTGTAACTCCGGCAAAAAAGTCAAGAAATGCTGCGGCACCACCACTGAGCTGAAGTAATTCCATTTCTAAATCAAGATGGAAACGCGAAGGCAAGCGAGCAGCGACGAGACATTACAACGAGTACGGCGAGGCGCCGCACAGCGCAGCCGACAAAGTTAACGCTTGATTTAGAATGGAATAGGCATGGCAAACCATTTTCACTGTACAGCCTGCGGTAAGTGCTGCTATGGGCAGTTACCTTTAACGTGCAAGGATGCCTTTGCCAATGCGGTCATCTTTCCCTTGTGTTTTGTGTGGACGCCATTGCGATATGGCAGCAAGGATTATGCGCTGGTGGCCACCCTTGGGACCACCATTAAGCTGGCCGACCGGAAAGAGCTCGCCGTTCTGATCGTGCCGACCGCCTACCTGCCGTCTTCGTTTCCCTGTCCCGCTTTAGGCGACGACAATCTCTGCACCATTCATCTTAGCAAACCCTCTCGCTGTAAAACGATGCCTTTTTATCCGTATCGTGAAGAACGCTATCAGTCTGAGCTGCTGACTCCCCGCCAAGGTTGGGCATGCGATACCTCAACGGTGGCACCTCTGGTATTCCAGGACAAAAAGATAGTATTTCGTGATGATTTTGATCAGGAGAGACAGGAGCTGCAGGCACAAGTCCCTATTTTGCGGGGTTATGCCGAGTATATGCTGAAGTATTCACCCTCACTGGTGAATAGTTTGGTCCAGGCATCGAGCAAGGTCAAGGCGGGTCATGTTGTCACCAGTCTTTCTTCTTTTCTGACCGCCACCAAAAACCCAGAGGCAAAACAGATTGCCCAGCTGCAATTACCAATACTCAATAACTACGTGGCAAAAACGGCAGGGGATACGCGATTGGCCGATTTTCATAAAAATTACTTGAATTGGTCGAAAGAAATGGCCTATTTGTCGCAACGCCCATAACTCCAGTAAAGGGCTTTTTGGGTTCAGGCAGCCCAGATTCTTTACAGCTTCTAAAATTTCAATTCATCCGCCATTTTGTTGAACAGATAGCGGCTTCCATCCGCACTTAAGTGGCTGTGGTCCCCATACAACAACATCCCGTCTTTGGCGGCATAGCAAAGATCCTGATCGCATAGATAATCATAAAGATTGATGAACTTGACCGTTGGAAATGCCTTTTGGGCAGATCTCATGATACGGTGATATTCGGCGTTGCGTTGTTCAAATAGCGGGCGGGGAAGAGCACAAGGGTCTTTGCTGGTATGACCCAGAAGATAAAGGGGCCGGATCTTGGAGCTGCACTCAGTAGGTTCAAAATCCAACACAGGTGTATCAACGAAGAAAACGATTTTCTTGCCTGAAGCAACGAGGCGCGACAGTGTTATATTCAAAGCCTTTTCCAGTATGGCCGCATTTTCTTTGACCTGCTCATCAGAGATCTCTTCCAACTGAAGCTCATCGTTGATCGGACGTATCTTCCACACGGCATAACCGCTGAGCATAATCACCTTAATGCTTTCTGACTTTATGGCCTCTTCAAGCGCTTTATTGATAGCGTCATCTTCACAGGGAAAATAACGCTTTCCGGCCAGATCCAGTTCAAAAACAGGCATGCAGCCATTACCGTTTCGGCTGATGATATTCTGGCTGATGATCGTATCCAGCTCGGCTAAGCCGGATGCCAGATGAACAGAGTGGCTATCGCCAATTAAAGCTATTTCAGCAGGTTTATGCGGATTGAGGATTTTACAGTTCCAGGTATCCTCTTCATTGGGGCAGGGCGACCATTTGGCAAAGTGCAATCCGAAACGTAATTTCTCGACCTGATCGACCATCTCTTTTGTCAAAGTTGAGCTGCGTACATTCCCTTTCACATAAGCGCTACCGCCTAATGCCGCCAACAGAACCATAAGAAGCATCAACACGGATATTCTGGTTTTACTGCGTTTACCAAAGCGTATCGGCCGTTCAATAAATTGGTAAGTCAGCCAGGCCAGCACAAAGGCAAGGGCTACGGCTGTCACCCTGATGCCAAGCGATGGGGTCTTGACTTCCATAATGGTGGCAAAGGAGAGTAGCGGCCAATGCCATAAGTAAAGCGGGTAACTGATTAACCCCACCCAAACCAGAGGGCGCGATGAAAGTATCCGACGATTCAATACGGAGAGCGGCCCTGCCGCAATGACCAGATAGGCGCCCAAGGTAGGCAGCAGCGCCCACCACCCAGGGAAAGGCATTTTTTTGTCTACAAAAATTGCAGCAAAGACAATGAGAGAAACACCGAGAATGGAAAGGGTGTTTTGGAGCATGATTGGGTTTAACGCAGGCAATCTGCATGGTGTAAACTTGCTTAACAGGCTGTTAATACCCTGCCTGATTCGCTGCTCATGAATCATATGTATCTGAATATACGCCAATAAGCCGCCAAGCAATAATTCCCAGAAACGGGCAATAGGGGAGTAAAACGACTGTACGGCGTTCGTATGAACTGTATAAACATTTACGGCAAAAGAACCGGTAATAATACAGGCAGCCATTGTCAGCGCATTGATGTTTCGCTTCCAGGCTAGCAATAGCAGGCATGGCCAGACAATATAAAATTGTTCTTCCACACCTAGGGACCAAAGGTGCAGCAAGGGCTTGGTGTTCGCAGAATTGTCAAAATAGCCGGCCTCTTGCCAAAAAAACAGATTCGACACAGAACCTGCCCCGCCAACCATGTGCTTGCCGAGTTGTTGAAACTCTTCGGGCAATAAAACCAACCAGCCGATACAATAACAGGCGCTTAAAACGATAATAAGCGCCGGGAAAATCCGTAAAATTCGACGGATATAAAACTCCTTAAAACTAAAGACGCCTTTTTTCAAACTGCTGAGCAGGATGCCGGAAATCAGAAAACCCGAGATAATAAAAAAAATATCGACACCAATAAACCCACCTTTAAGAATCTTGGGAAAGGCGTGAAAACATATCACAGCCAGGACAGCTACAGCACGAAGACCATCGATGTCGGCACGATATTTAGGATGGGGGAGTTGTTTTGTTACGGTATCTGGCGTTTTCATCGCGTGATCTGTGCAAACTGAATAAAGAAATTATGCAAAAAAGTGTCCATTGAAACTCTACCATCTCGGGGTGGCTGTCGGTATTGTAAAACCGATTTTTACTAACTCTGCAAACGTCTTTCGATATAGCCATTGATAAAATCAAGCGCTTCTCGAAGAAGGGGCGTATCAGGCAGAGTGGCGGCGATTTTACCAATATCGTTTCTCTCCTTCAGGACTTTAAGAGTTGACCGGAAGTTTATATCGAAAACCCAACTCATCTGCAATACTTTAAATTCATTAGTGGTTTTCAGCTTGGCGTAGCTCATGGTCTGTCTCTCGAACAGGAGGCGGTATATCTCTTCACGCACCAGCATGTCCGCCCCAAGTCCAAGGGTAATCACTGGATTTCGCAGGGATTCTTCCATCCGGAAGTGCTCGGCCATAACCCGCAGGATATCGACCTTGTCGGCATCACGGATGAGTCGGCAGTGGAGAAGGGTTTGGGGATCCAGATTTTCAGGGATGCGGAGTCGGTTGTGAAAGAAAATAGCGCGGCTGATGATCTGGCGCTCGCTAAAATCGAGGGGTTGGAGGACGCGGTAACGATTCAGCTCCCAGAGGGAAAGCTTGGCGTGATTCTCCGAATCAGGATCACGAAAGGTCCGGTACTTTTGATATTGGGGAAAGCGGCCGAGGTCGTGAAACAAGGCGGTCACAGAAGCAATTCGATGATCATTTTCCACAAGGCCAAGGTCTGAGACAATCCGATCAATGGCCGCGCAGACACGGAAGGTGTGTTCCTTTTTCATGTCAATGCTTCGTTGATGCAAGGGGTCAACTTCTTGGAATGTCAAGACATGGTGTTTAAACCAGTTCTGAAAAAAATGGAGCTGTTCATCGTTCATGCGGAAGTGTTCTGCCTCAGTCGAGAAAGGATTCTGTCTTGTAATAATAATTCTTTCTGGAAGAGGATGAGTGTCTGAAAATGGTTGTTCTTGTCGTTAGATGGCCTGAATAAATGGTATGTTGACTTCTATTCTAGTCGTAACGATGGAAAAAAATCGCATATGGAAAAAATGAATCGGTGCTAAAGGTAAAATCATTGATTTTATTCCCTCACTCTGGAGGAGAGAGAAAGAAAAAACTACGGATGGGTGCCCCGAACCACGGAAAAGGACATGGACGGCAACGTGATTCCAGACGCAGATTCATTAAGGACCTGAAAGCGCACGGGTGGCTCACTTCGTGTTGGATGTCCATTGGCGCCATCGGCCCGCCAGGTATATTGTAGTGGTGAGTACTGGATCACATCGAGGGGGCCGCTCCAATCGATTCCATTGCTGTCCATGCTGTCGAACCGGATCCTCTCCAGCCCGATACGATCCGTGCTCTTGTTGAGAACCATCACCGCCCAGTGGCCATCAGGCCGACGGACTACATAGGAAGTCACATCGTTGGCGACTTTATTGCCCTCCATAACTGAAGCACGGAACAACTGGTGCTGTGCATTGACAGGTTCCGCCCATTCCTCCATCAGCATCTTGCCGCCGTAGTAAGCGGGAAGCAACCACTTGGTCTTACCATCGGCCCCTTTCTGGAACATCATGAGATTACCCCACAATCTGTCTTGATGGGTGCACTGACCGAGTTCACGAATAGGCTCATTAGGTTCGAGGCCGTAGTAGTATGCCGTTTTACCGCCAAGCATCAGGAATTGGGCAACGATTTCAGCATTCAAGAGGGCAGAGGGAAGCTCGACCTCCGCCCTCCCTGCAAACGAGGAATATCCGTATTCACTGATGATCCACGGGATGTTGCGGGGAACCCCATCCTTATGCAAGCGCTCGAAAACCTCTTTGAGCAGTAATGGCTGCGCAATCAATTGCCATGCTGGTGGGCTGCAGAGCTCGTCGAACGGATACCACTCGAAAGAGAAGAAGCCGAAATCATTAAGACGTTTATGCTCGCCCAGATAGTTAAGAAATCGCTTCATCCAGGAACGTTCGCCGCTTTCATCAGCAAACGTGTCCCATCCATTTACTTCTGACTGGAGGCTAGGACCACCCGTGATCAGCGCGGGATCGATCTCATGGATGACCTTTGCAAATTGCAGGTAGAGGGCGCCATAATGTTCAGGGCTCATGTTCTGCCCGTCAGGTTCCTCGCCTAATTCGATCTGGCTCACAGGAAAACCCCGCGACTTCAGGAACCGAATCTCGGCTGCCGCATTTTCGGGTGTGTCATACAACACGGAGACTGGGGTTAAGACAGGATTGCCCCGTCCAAGACCCGATGCTATGATCCTGTCAAAACCGGGTTGTGCCGATTTGGAGTTGCGGTCCACCGCCCGATGCCAAGGATCGGTGGAAGAGACAACCATCAGGGTCTGGTTTTTATTGGAGGTACCATGCCTGATGACATCCTGGAACTTCCCCTGCCGGTCAATGACGCCCATGAACAACTCGCGGATGGCATATCCAAGCCGATCGCGCACGTCTTCCTTCTGCTGCTCCGTCCCTGAGGACGTCCCTGAGGAGGCGCTCAAAAGTATGCGCACAAAACGAACAGACACCTGGGCGTCTCCAAGCCGCAACAAGATATCACCCCCCTTGCCATCGTCGACACGGCCATGCGCAAACGACCGCCAAACGCCTGTAACCAATGCGCTGGGAAATTCCGCATCCTTACCATCCCAGTATTGCACCTCATACCTGGTGGCATAGGGCTCACCCCAGAGAATACGGAGGGCGTTCACATTACGCCGCTTGCCAAGGTCGATAAACACCCACTGGGGATACAGCGCATTGTCTTCGCCTGTAAAATGAGCATCGAGATAGGGGTTACTCTTCCAGAACGTGCTTTTATCGCCATCGTCGAGCCGGGAGTAGCCGTCGTTTGCAGCCTGATCAATGGTACTGCCCCTGCGTGGAAGTTTATAGCCGACGCTTTTCAGCAATGGCTTTTCCGCCTTATCACTAGAAGTCCAGTAGCCCTCTTTCTTGGCCTCATCACTCCACGAGCCGGCCTCATTCCAATGCCATGCCTCAACGCCAAGTTCGGATCTCAGGCGGTAAGCCAGCCTCCTGTAAGGCGCTCCGGCCATGGTCTTGATGTTTTCAGGGGAATAGCTATTCTCAAGATCTGTTTCTTCAAGACCGTCGAGACCGGCCCCAAAGGCCTCATCAGGCATGAAAGATGCGGAGGGGCTTGAGGCATCAATATGGATTGTGAGTTTTTCTCTTTCCGCGCCATAAGAGAAATTTGCACATATCAGCACAACTGACAGTACAACGGCACTCACCAAAAAAGTGTAATTTATTTGAGACATACTAACCCCCATCCCTGTAATCAGGGACAACGAAGGATGAAACTTTTGTAAAAAGTGGTCATAATTACCCTTGCCAGTAGTTCCAACGGATTATTTCTAAGCCATCGGAGGGTAATTATGACCACAAAAAAAGATAGCACA